>JBKOZY010000383.1:0-2871 GCA_046726135.1 Pseudomonadota bacterium
GTTTGTCAACACCATCAGGCGCACTTTGCCATCGGTCTCCTTGGCGAAGGGGCTGGCATTCACCTTTTGGCGGATCGAGTCCGCAGTGAACTGGTCGCGTGAGATCGGTCCGATGATCCCGAGCCCATTGCGCGATGGCACGAGGTAGATCGGCGTGGCGCCGGTCATGATCAGCGAATGCAGGATTGACTTGTGGCAGTTGCGGTCGCAGAGGACGAGGTCGCCCCGCGAGACCATGCCATGCCAGATGATCTTGTTGGCGGTCGATGTGCCGCCAACAACAAAGAGGGTCTCATCGGCGCCGAAGATGCGCGCCGCATTGCGCTCGCCCTCGGCGATCGGGCCGGTATGGTCGAGCAGCGAACCAATCTTGCCAACCGAGACCGAAACATCGGAGCGAAGCGTGTTCTCGCCGAAGAATTGGTAGAACAGGTTGCCGACCGGGCTCTTGCGGAAGGCGACGCCACCGCCATGGCCTGGAGTGTGCCAGGAATAGCTCGCCTGCAGCGTATAGTCCATGAGCGCCTTGAACATCGGCGGCGGCAGGCGCTCGAGGTAGTTGTGGGCGGCGCGGGCAATGGCGCGGGCGATGAATTCAGGCGAATCCTCGAACAGCTGCATGAAAGCGTTAGCATGCTTGAGCACGCTTGCGGGAACCATCTCGGCGGTGCGTTCATCGCCGAAGAGGAAGATCGGCAGGCGGTCGTTGCGCCGGCGTTTGGTGGCCAGAATCTGCTCGAGCACCTCCCATTGCTTGTCGCCGGCCTCGGTGCCGTCGACCGACACGAGCCAGCACGACTCGTTGTTGAACACCTCGGCAAGACGCTTCGCATCCGCGTAGCTCACGCCGGCGACGACTCGAAACCCTTCCTTCTCGATCGCCTCGGCAAGTTGGCGCATGCCGATGCCGGAGGCCTGCTTTCCTTCGTAATCGTCATCGATGATGGCAATCGGGAACGCCTGCTGGAACTGCATCGCAATCTCCCTGGGTGACCTCCCATTGAAGGGAGTGAATACACGCCGAGCATTGATCTGGATCAAACACGGGTGGATCCGGCGGCCTCAGGGGTGCGATTCTGCTCTGACGCGCGGCGTCGCTGCCAAACATAGACCGGTATGCCGAGCACCAGCAGCACGACGCCGTAGAGCACCGCTTCGGCACCACAGCCATAGAGCGTGAAGACGGCGAAGATAAAGGCAATGATCTCGACGACCGTCACCCGCGGCAGGGTCCCTCTCGCTCCATGGGCGGTGATGAGGCCAATAGCCATGGCGCAGAAGGCATAGGGGATGACGGCCGCCATGGTGCTCAAGCCCACCACGAGGGAGTAGAACGACTGGAACCCGGAAGTGCCGGCCGCCTGGACCAGTACCAGCACGGTGGTCAGGGTCGCCGAGACGATGATCCCGACGGCCGGTACGCCTTGCTCCGACAGTCGAGAGAAGATCGGCGGGAACAAACCGTCCCGCGCGGCTGCCATGGGCACCTGACCCATGAGCAGCGTCCAGCCATTGAGGGCACCGATGGCCGACAGGATGACCGCTATGGAGATCGCGGTGGCCCCCCATGGTCCCCACATTATCTGTGCCGCATCGGAGAAGGGTGCCACCGATTTCACCAGCTGCTCGCGGGGCACGATCCCCATGACCGCGATCGTCCCGAGCACATAGAGCAGCATCGCGATGCTGATGCCGAGGATGGTCGAGCGTGGGATGGTCCGTACGGGGTCCTTCACATCGCCGGCCGGAACCGTCGCGGATTCGAGCCCGAGATAGGCGAACATCGTTAACGGTGCGAGGGCTGCTGTCGCAGTGAGCAGCGGCTTGCCGCTGGCGTTGAATTCGCTGAAATGCGTCGGATCGATGTAGAACAGCCCGATGATGGAGACCGCGCCGAACGGGATCAGTTTCGAATAGGTCATCAGCTCGGCGAAGAGGCCGGCCGCTTTGACGCCGCGCAGGTTGATGAGCACCACCGCCCAGATCGCCCCCAGTGTCAGCACCGTCGCCATGATCCGGCTGTGCAGGCCGGGGAACATGTCGATCAAGGCGCCGGCAAAGGCGACTGCGATCACCGGCAGTGATGCCCAGATCGAGATCCAGTAAATCCAGGCGATCAGAAATCCCGGGAAATCGCCATAGGCGATGCGGGTATAGGCATAGGGCCCGCCAGTTTCCGGCCGCAATCTTGCGAGCTTGGCAAAAGTGAGCCCGAGGCAGATTGCACCAACGCCCATGAGCGCCCAAACGACGATGGCTAGGGAGCCGTAGGGCGCGACGGCCGCGGGCGACAGGTAGAAGCCGGAACCGACCATGTTGCCAACAACGATTGCCGTGCAGGCAGCGATCCCGAGGCTCTTTTCCTTGGCAACAGGTCTCACTGCGCGCGCCGGATGTATGGCCATCTCACGTTCTCTTCATTAAGCCAAATCGGCCTTTTGCCATCTGCCGACATACCATGTCTTTGATCTAGCGCAATGAAACTCTTCCGAAGGACAGGCATGGAGTGACAGGCACCTCAAGTCCCTTACAACCGATGAGTGCTCTTTCGATTACCGCTAAGCTGACGCGCGCACATTGCGGCCACTGCCTGATGCTTGGGCTCGCCCTGGTGATGCTTGCGGCTGCCATGTCGCCCGCCCTGGCGCAGGCCGAAGCTGCCACATCGCTCAGTCAACCGAACGTCAGTGCCCGAAAGATCTTCATCATGCTGTTCCTGATGTTGGGGCCGATCAAGATCCTCGTGCCCTTCGTCAATCTGACGCGAAATGAAGATCCGGTGCTGCGGCGAAGACTGGCGACGCGGGCGATGCTGTTCTCTCTGGCAGCACTTGCCTTGGCCGGTCTGCTCGGCCGGAACATCCTGGAGAA
>JBKOZY010000384.1:0-2203 GCA_046726135.1 Pseudomonadota bacterium
AACACCATGCACAATGTCTATCCGCGGCCCTTCGCCTGGACTTATCCGAGCCCGGTGGCCAGCAATACGGAGCAGTATTATTTCGACCAGGCGCAATGATGACGAGAGTGAGACCTTCGACGGCATAGCGACAATCGGCGAGCGAAGGAGCGAAACCAGCAAGGACGATGCTCAATTTTCTGCTCCGGCGGCTCTTATGGATGATCCCTTCGTTCTTCGCCGTTTCGGTGGTCGCCTTCATCATCATCCAGTTGCCGCCCGGCGACTTCGTCACCAGCTACGCCGCCGATCTTGCCACCTCCGGCTCGCCCGCCAGCGCCGAGCAGCTTCAGGCGCTGCGCGTGCGGTACGGCCTCGATCAGCCGCTTCCGGCCCAGTATCTGCGCTGGATCGGCAATGCCCTCCATGGTGATCTCGGCGTATCGTTCGAATACCGGGCGCCGGTTTCCGACCTTATCTGGAACCGCCTGGGGATGACGGCGCTCGTCGCCTTCTGCACATTGCTGTTCGTGTGGATCATCGCTTTTCCCGTGGGTGTATTTTCGGCGCTGCGCCAATACAGCATCGGCGATTACGCCATCACCTTTCTCTGCTTTCTCGGCATGGCGACGCCGAACTTCCTCCTGGCACTGTTCGTCATGTATCTCTCGGTCGTGTTCCTCGGCTATTCGGTGGGCGGCCTGTTCTCGCCGGAATTCGTCCATGCCGCCTGGTCGTTCGAGCGCGTGGCAGATCTGCTCAAGCATTTGTGGCTCCCTGTCGTGGTCCTCGGCGTCGCCGGGATTGCCGCGCTCGTGCGAATCATGCGTGCCAACCTGCTCGACGAGCTCGGCAAGCCCTATGTCGAGACGGCGCGTGCCAAGGGGCTCGCCGAGATCGCTCTGACGCTGCGCTATCCCACCCGGGTGGCCCTGAACCCGTTCGTCAGCACGGTCGGCTGGGTGCTGCCGGTGCTCGTCTCCGGCGAGGTGATCGTCTCGAGCGTGATGAGCCTGCCGACCGCCGGCCCGGTGTTGATCCAGGCATTGAAGACCCAGGACATGTATCTCGGCGGCGCGCTGATCATGTTCCAGTGCATCCTGGTGCTGATCGGGACCCTGCTCTCCGACCTGCTGCTCGTCTGGCTCGATCCGCGTATCGGCTATGACCGTTAGCTCGCCGGCAGCTGCCGGCGATCCGTCGCCGCCGGACACCGTTCCCGTCGGACGTACTGGCTCCGCATCGCAGCTGCGGCTGGTGTGGATCCAGTTCAAGCGCCATCGCATGGCGATGATCAGTGCCATAGTGCTGGTCGTGATCTATCTGATTGCCGCCTTCTGCGAGTTCCTCGCGCCCTTCAGTTCGATCGCCTTCAATCCCCGCTACACCTATGCGCCGCCGCAGCAGCTTCATTTGTTCGACCGCGATGCCGCCGGACAGCTGGTCTGGCGCCCCCATGTCAATGGCTACAAGGTCACGATCGACCCGGTCGCGCTCCGCCGCACCTTTGTCGTCGATGACAAGGTGAAGCACCCTGTCGGGCTCCTCGTCGCGAGCGAGCCCTATCAGATGTGGGGCGTGCTCACCTTGCGGACGAAGCTCATCGGCCCGCTGGTCAAGGGCGACCCGATGTATCTTCTGGGTGCCGACCGACTGGGGCGCGACATGCTGAGCCGCATCCTCTACGGCACGCGCATCTCGATGACCATCGGGTTGATCGGCGTGACGCTCAGCCTGTTCCTCGGCATCGTCCTTGGCGGTCTCTCCGGCTATTATGGCGGCTGGATCGACAACGTCATTCAACGCACCATCGAGTTTGTCCTGTCGCTGCCGACGACGCCGCTATGGCTCGGCCTTGCCGCCGCCATGCCGACCAACTGGCCGCCACTGCGCATCTATCTCTGCATCACGGTCATCCTGTCGCTGATCGGCTGGACAAGCCTTGCGCGGGTGGTGCGCGGCCGTTTTCTGTCGCTCCGCACCGAGGATTTCGTCACCGCCGCCCGCCTCGATGGCGCCCGCGAATCGCGCATCATCTTCCGCCATATGGCGCCCTCCTTCATCAGCCACATCATTGCCGAGGTCAGCCTCGCCATTCCGGGCATGATCCTCGCCGAAACGGCGTTGAGCTTTCTCGGGCTCGGTCTCCAGCCGCCGATGGTGAGCTGGGGCGTCCTCCTTCAGGAAGCGCAGAACATCCGCGCCATCGCCACCGCTCCCTGGC
>JBKOZY010000385.1:0-3323 GCA_046726135.1 Pseudomonadota bacterium
CGCCAGCGCCGTCTTCTCGACCACCGACCACATGACCGGCTTCGAGCCGCGATAGAGCTGGCCCGACGGTGCAAACTTCATGAGCTCGCCAGCGATTCGCGCCTCGGCATGAAAGCTCATGGTGGTGTAGGGATCGTCGAAATCGCCGACTACGCCCAACCGCTTGAACTCGTCGGTCTGGACCTTGATCCAGCGCGCCGCGAACTCGCGGCACTGCCGGCGGAACTCGTTCACCGGCACGACATCCTTGTTCTTGCCCTTGGCGCGATATTCCTCCTCGATCTTCCATTCGATCGGCAGGCCATGGCAGTCCCAGCCCGGCACGTAGTTCGCGTCATGGCCGCGCATCTGGAAGGAGCGCACCACCACATCCTTCAGGATTTTGTTGAGGCCGGTTCCGATATGGATGTTGGCATTGGCATAGGGCGGTCCGTCATGAAGCACATATTTCGGCCGGTCCGCCGCGTCCCGCCTGAGCGCCCGATAGAGATCGATGGCTTCCCAGCGCGCCAGGATCGCCGGCTCCCGCTGGGGCAATCCGGCCCGCATCGGGAAATCGGTCTTGGGCAGAAACAGGGTTGCCGAATAGTCGCCGGGCGCTGGAGTGTCGTTCATCGCAAGCTCTCGTTTTCGGGCGGGTTATAGAGCGAGTAGCAGATGGTGAGTAGCGCTATTCGCCATTTCCACTCCGCTAGGTCCGATTGGCGAGTTCCACCACCATCGCCGCCAGCACTCTGGCCCCGGCAGCGCATTGTTGCGGCGTCGAATATTCATCCGGGCTGTGGCTTACTCCCTTGCGGCACGGGATGAACAGCATGCCCGCTGGGCAGACGCATGCCGCATAGAGCGCATCGTGGAACGCCCCCGAGGCGAGTCGCGTCGCCTTGAGGCCGAGCGCCGCAGCAGCATCCTCGATCAATGCCGGGACCGGCCCGTCGAACGGAGTGGGATTCATCTCCGACGTGGTCACGATGGTGGCGGTGCAGGGCTTGACGGCCTCGGTCACCACCCGCTCGATCGCACTACCGCGCCGTTTGAGCTCGGCGGCATCGGGATGGCGGAAATCGATGGTGAAGGTCACCTTCTGCGGGATGGTGTTGGGCGAATTCGGCTCGACGACCACCCGGCCGACCGTGAACCGTGTCAGGTCGTTGGGGTCCTCCATCAGGCCGTTGAGCCAAGTGATGGCGCGCACCGCCGCCTGGAGAGCGTCCCGGCGATGAGCGGCCGGCGTGGTGCCGGCATGGCCGGCGACCCCCTCGACCTCGACCCGCATCCAGCGGACACCCTGGATGCCGGTCACCGCAGCAACGTCGAAGCCCTGCCTTTCCAGCACCGGGCCTTGCTCGATATGTGGCTCCACATACGCATAGGCGGCCCAGTGCGGCGGCCGGCGCGGCAGATCGGGGGTCGCCGCCAGCGTCTCTGCCAACGCATCGGCGAATCGGACCCCGTCGCTGCCGATATCGTCGAGAAATGCCGCGAGTGGAATTTGTCCGGCCCACACCGACGAGCCGGTGCAGCTCCGTTCGAACCGTCCACCCTCCTCATTGGTCCAGGCGACGACATCGATCGGCCGGCGCGTCACGACGCCGGCGTCATCGAGCGCCTGCATCGCCTCGAAGCCGGCGAGCACCCCATAAATGCCGTCAAACCGACCGCCCGCCGGTTGGCTGTCCATATGACTGCCGGCCACGACCGGCGGGGCTTGCGGTTCCTGCCCTGCCCGCCGCAGGAACAAGTTGGCCGTCTCATCGATGCTGACCTCGAGCCCGAGCTTGCGTGCCCAGCCGATCAGCAGTGCCCGCGCGGCGATGTCCTCGGGCGTGAGCGCCTGGCGCGTGACGCCGCCATTGCCGAGGCCGCCGATTGCCGCCATCGCCTCGAGCGATTGCCACAGCCGACCTTCCGAAACCGCCGCTGCCGCCTTCAGAGCCGGAGCGCTCAGGGTGTGTTGCATGGAATTTGACACTCGACTACCTCCGCGTGCATTCACGTCTCCCAATGACCGAAGAACGAGCGACAATGAGCGCCGTCGAGGACACGCGCCAGATTTTCAATGCCAGGCTCGAAACCCTTGAGGCCAAGATCGATGGCAAGCTCGCTATGATCTTCCAGCGTCTCGACGCCATGCCCGACCGCGCCGAGATGCACAAGGCCATTTCCGATGCAACCAATGATCTTCGCAAGCTCATCATCTGGGGAAGCGTCGCGGCCTGCGGCGGCATTATGGCGTTGATGTTCGCCCTGCCGGCCATGAATATCGACGCCCTCGGCGCGGGCTTCGATGTCGCGCAAATGATTGTGGAACGCGACAAGAAGCACGACGAAGAGATGGAACTCATGCGGAAGATGATTGTCGACAATGCCAACTTTCTCCACAAGTTGCGCGAAGAATTGCTCCAGAAACCGCATCCTAAACGCCCTTGACGAAACTCTTGCCTGGCCTCGCTTACCCATGCCTACTGGCGAGGCTAAGAGGAGGACAGCAAGAACATGACAGAGTTGCAGGTGATACCCGCCAGGAGCGGCAAGGCAACCCGGCTGGCCAAGGGTCGGGCCATCAAGATCATCAATACCCATGGCACCCAGGTGGTCGACTTCTGGGCCTTTGTCGCCGGCCAGACAAACGAATATCTCGGCATGGAGCACTGCCGCGCCACCTGGACCAGGCTTTATCCGGTTGTCGGCGACAAAATGTACACCAACCATCGCCGCCCCATTCTCACCCTCGAGCACGATACTTCGCCGGGACGCCACGACACGGTGATGGCGCCCTGCGACAACGAGCGCTACGGGCTCCTCGGCTGCAACGACTATCACGACAATTGCCGCGACAATCTCCATGCCGGTCTTTACGAGCTCGGGATCTACATCCCCTACACCCCGGCCTCGCTCAACCTGTTCATGAACATCCCTTGGGAGCAGAACGGGAGCCTTGCCTTCGAGCCAGCCTTATCCAAGCCCGGTGATTACGTGATCTTCCGCGCCGAGCTGGACTGCATCTGCGCCATGTCGGCCTGTCCGCAGGACATCCTTGCAATCAACAGCCGCCAGCCGACCGAGGCACATTTCCAGCTTCTTGATTAGCAACGCCAGCCTAAGTCCGGTCCAGCGCCTCATAGACCGCATGCGCGATCGGCTCCATCTCGGCCCGCGTCATCTCGCCGGCGAGCGCATAGCCTAGCGGCCCGTCCAGCCAGTAGCAGGTCATGATGCCGTCCGCCTCTTCCATCCGGAACGCCGTGTTGCGGTGCTCCGGATTGGTCATGACGTAGAGCGACATCCGCTGCTTCCGGGCGTTTTCATACATGAAGTAGGCA
>JBKOZY010000386.1:0-3169 GCA_046726135.1 Pseudomonadota bacterium
GGCCAGAGCGTTGCCCAATCACTACTCACTACTCACGACTCACTACTCACTACTCTTTACTCACGACTCGCGACCTAACCTTCCTCTTCCCCGCATAGGGATTCCTGGCCTTTCGCAGATGCATGCGGATCGGTGTGCCCCAGAGATCGAATGCCTCGCGCAAACCATTGACGAGATAGCGTAAATAGCTCTCCGGCAGCTCCGCGGCGCTTGACGAGAACAGCACGAAGGAAGGCGGCCGCGCATTGGCCTGCGTCATATAGCGAAGCTTGATCCGTCTCCCGCCGGGCGCCGGCGGCGGGTGCCGCTCGACCTGCTCCTCCAGCCAGCGATTGAGTCTGCCAGTGGGGATGCGGCGGTTCCAGATCCTGAAGGTCTCGAACACCGCCGGCATGAGCTTGTCGGCGCCGCGGCCTGACAGCGCCGACATGGCAATGATGGCGACGCCCGCCACCTGCGACAGTTGCGATTGCACCTGCTCCTGGATATCGCGCAACTGCTTGCCCGGCTCATCGACCAGGTCCCATTTGTTGACGGCAATGACGAGGCCGCGCCCCTCCTCGGCGACCATATGGGCGATCTGCAGATCCTGCTTCTCCAGCGGCTGGGTGGCGTCGATCAGCAGCACCACCACCTCGGCGAAGCGGACGGCGCGCAACGCATCGGCAACCGACAGCTTCTCGAGCTTGTCGATGACCCGGGCGCGTCGCCGCATGCCGGCGGTATCCCACAACGTCACCTTGCGGCCCTGCCACTCCCAATCGATCGCAATGGCGTCGCGGGTGATGCCGGCCTCAGGCCCGGTCAGCAACCGGTCCGACCCGATCAGCGTGTTGATCAACGTCGATTTTCCAGAGTTCGGCCGGCCGACAATGGCGAGGCGCAATGGCCGGTCCGGCGGCACCTCCTCCTGCTCCTCGCCCTCGTCATCAGCCTCTGCCGCGGCGCTCTCATCGGCGGGCGCGCCGATCAATGGGCGCAGCGCCTCATAGAGCGCGTCGAGTCCCTCGCCATGGGCCGCCGACAGCGCAATCGGCTCGCCCAGGCCAAGCTCGTAAGCCTCGAGCCGTCCGGTCTCACCGGCCGACGCCTCCGATTTGTTGGCGATGAGCAACACCGGCTTGCCGGAGCGCCTTGCGATCTCGGCAAATTGACGATCCTGCGCCGTGATGCCGGCGCGCGCATCGATGACGAAGAGGCAGATATCGGCATCGCCGATCGCCGCTTCGGTCTGCCGTCGCATGCGGTCGGCGAGGCTTCCGGCCGGCGCCATATCGAGTCCAGCGGTGTCGACGACGCGGAACTTCAGCTCGCCGAGACGTCCCTCCGCCTCGCGACGGTCGCGGGTCACCCCCGGCGTGTCGTCGACCAGCGCCAGCCGCCGGCCGGCCAGCCGGTTGAACAGCGTCGATTTGCCGACATTCGGCCGGCCCGCTATGACCACGATAGGCATCATTGCGGAAGAGGGGTAAAGAGGCAGTCGGCATTAGGCAATAGGCAGTGGGTGGCGCCCTGCGCTATTGCCTATTGCCTATTGCCTACTGCCTACCGTAGAGCAATCAACGTGCCTGCATCGGAAAGCAGATAGATCGTGCCATTGGCGATCACTGGCGGGATGAAGAACTTCTCGCCGAGATTGATCGTGCTCATGGACTGGCCGGTCTGCGGCGACACCGACACCAGCAGTCCCGCCGAGCCCACCACCAGCAGCCGGCCGCCGCCGACCACCGGCCCCGTCCAGGTTCCGCCGCCCGCCAGATTGACCGACCAACGCACCGCCCCGTTGCGTTTCGACACCGCGGCCAGCGTCGCCCGGTTGGACAGCACGAACACATAGTCGCCGGCGAGCCATGGCGTCTGGCTGCCGGCAATCTCCTGGCTCCACACTTCGCTGCCATCGCTGAGCTTGAAGGCGCCAAGCCGGCCGGCATGGGCAATGCCGAACACCACGCCATTGTCGATCACCGGCCGCCCGGCAATATCGTTGAGATTGGCCAAGGAGGTCGTCGGATCGGCGGCGGCAAGCGATTCATCCCAGGCCGAGATCCCCTGCCCTGCCGAGAGGGCGATGAGCTCGCCACTGGTCGAGGGGACCACGACAAAGCCGTCGGCCACCGCCGGGCTCGAGACCGCCATCAGCGACGCCTGCTCGCCCGTTCCCTGGTGCTTCCAGGTCGACTGGCCATCGCCGGTGTTCAGCGCCGCGACTTCATTGGCGACCGTCACCACAAAGACCTTGCCATCCGCCACCGTCGGCGCAGCCCGCACCGGCGAGCCGAGCTTCTGACGCCACACCTCATTGCCGGTCGCAGCATTGAGCGCCACCACCTCGCCAAAGGCGGTGGCGGCATAGATGTTGTTGCCATCGGAGGCGAGACCGCCGCCGAACGCGCCCTCCGGGTCCTTGCCCTTGGGGGCCAGCGGCCGCCCCCAGATCCGGGCGCCGTTCGCGGCATTGAAGGCGCGGACATTCGCTTCCGAATCGAGGACGTAGATGCGTCCGCCCACCACGATCGGCCCCGACAGCAGGCGGTCGCGCCCCGACGAGCCGGCGCCCGCCGATACCGCGAACACCTTCTTGAGCTGCATGCCGAGATCGAGATTGTGCATGGCATTGGAAGGCACCCCGCCAGGCTGCGACCAATTGGCATTGCTGACGGCGGCGGGAATGGCGATCGGATCGCTCGCCGCTTCCTTGGGCGCCGCCGCTGCCTTGTCCAGCGGCGAGTTGCTCAGCAGCACGGTCTCGCGGGTGCCGGGAAGGATCTCGTCCTTCTTGCCGGTAAACGGCTCGAGGAGCTTGTCGGCGGCGCCGGTGCATCCGGCAAGGACCGTGAGGACAAGAAGCAGGACGCCGGCGATTCTGATCATCACCCCCTCACGTCTTTGCCTTGATCAGCGGCTGGAGCACCGCCGCCATGATCTGGGCTCGCTGCCGCATGCCCTGCGGCGCGGCAGGATCGGCCGAAATCTCACTGGCGAGCTTGAAGGCGTCCTCATACCGGCCCTCGCGCCAGGCGGCGAGCGCATAGATCTCCCGGATCGGCAGGCGCCACACCGAGTCGGGCTTGTCGAGAGGGGTAAGACGCGACACGAGATCGGCCGCGCTTGCCGTGTCGGCCAGGAGATAGGCGGCGCGGATGGTCGCGGCCTCCCGGAAGGCCTGTGG
>JBKOZY010000387.1:0-3669 GCA_046726135.1 Pseudomonadota bacterium
GCTGAGGATCTCCTCGATCGTGTCGCTGGTGCGCTGCTCGTGACGTTCGAGGCGGTCGAGAATGGCGCGCACCGTCTGATCGGGGGTCCTGGCCGGCATCCGCGGGCTTGCCATGAAACGGTCGACCGCGGTCTCCTGCTCACCCTCGGTGAGGGCGTTGAGCTTGTCGGCAAGGCTGTCGAGCCTTTCCGACATTTCGCCGGTTTCCGCCGAGCGGCCGCGGGTGCCCGGGCGGCGGCGGGAAACCACCGGGGAAGGCATGCGGCGCCGTGCCACGGGGAGCGGCTGCGGCGGATCGTCATCCTCGGATTGGTCGAGAATGACCGCATTGAGCCAGGCACCGAGCGTCATGCCGGCCCGGCGTGCGGCTTCCTTGGCAGCCTCGCGGGTTTCCGCGTCGATGCCTTTCACGCTCCACGGGATTCCCGGCTTCATCCGCGCTGTCTTTCCATGTCAAGTCCCCCGACCCGCATCACACACCCGCGACTCGCGTTGCGTCGATTTTTCACCGCCGCGGTGTTGGTCAATTGGTTAAGGGGTTTGGTAAACATTCCGTTAAGTGGCCCCCAAAGGGGACTTGAAATCTGCGCGGGAACGTCGCATGACCGTCACAAAGGATGACGCCAGCGTCATCGATCCACCCATGCGCTGCAAGGCGCGACCGACCGGCAGGATCTGTCACGCCTTCCGCCAATCGACAGGGACAAGATGAAAAACGACACTCAGGACCGGCCCGGTCGTGACCGGACCTATTCGATCACCGACCTTTGCCGAGAATTCAACGTCACGCCGCGCACCTTGCGCTTCTACGAGCAAAAGGGGCTGCTGGCGCCGGCACGGCGCGGCTGGACGCGGCTGTTCAGCTACCGGGACCGCGCCCGCCTCCAGCTGATCCTGCGCGGCAAGCGGGTCGGCTTTGCACTGGAAGAGATCAAGGAAATGCTCGATCTCTACAATCTCAAGGACGGTCAGCTGACCCAGCTCCGCGTCGCATCCACCAAGCTCAAGGACCGGCTGGTCGGACTGAAGGAGCAACGTCACGAGATCGAGCAGGCGATTGCCGAACTCGAGCGCACGTGCCATATCGTCGACGGCATGCTGAAGGAACGCGAGACGGCATTGCCGCTCAAAACAGCGGCGCGGTAAGCCAATCGGGGAAGAAGGTCGCCAATGTCGGTCCTCGGTCTGCCAAAACCATCCTGGATGACCGAGGAACTCGACATGCTGGCGGACCAGTCGAGGCGGTTCTTCGAGACCGAGTGCCAGCCGCAATATGAGCGCTGGGAGAAACAGGGGCAGGTCGACCGCGAGATCTGGTTGAAGGCAGGGGCGCTCGGTCTCCTCGGGGCCGAGGTGCCGGAGGCCTATGGCGGACCGGGCGGCAGCTTCGCCCATGATGCGGTCATCACCTTCGAGGCCAACCGGGCTGGCATCGATGGCTGGGGTGGGCCGCTGCACAATGCGATCGTCATTCCCTACATCGTCCATTATGGCTCTGAAGAGCAGAAGCAGCGATGGCTGCCCAAGCTGGTCTCGGGGGAATCGATCGGAGCGATTGCCATGACCGAGCCGTCGGGCGGCTCGGACCTGCAGAACGTCAGGACGCAGGCGCGGCGCGACGGCAATCACTATGTGATCCGCGGCGCCAAAACCTTCATCACCAATGGCGCGACGGCCGACCTTATCGTCACCGTCACCAAGACGGATCCGGCCAAGGGCGCCAAGGGTATCTCGCTGTTCGTCGTCGAGCCGAGCGAGGCCGAAGGATTTCGCCGCGGTCGCAAGCTCGACAAGATCGGGTTGAAGGCGAACGACACGTCGGAGCTGTTCTTCGACGACGTCAGGGTGCGCGCCGACGCGCTGCTCGGCCCGGAGGAGGGCCAGGGTTTCATCCAGCTGATGCAGCAGCTGCCGCAGGAGCGGCTGCTGATCGCGATCTATGCGATGGCGCGAATCGAGCGGGCACTCAGCGTGACGCTGCCCTATGTCAAGGAGCGCAAGGCTTTCGGCAAGCCCATCATCGATTTCCAGAACAGTCAGTTCGAGCTTGCCGAATGCAAGACCGAGGCGGTGATGGCGCGGGTGTTCATCGACCATTGCATCGAGCGTCATCTCAGCGGCGGTCTCGACACCGCCACCGCGTCGATGGCGAAGTACCGGCTCACAGATCTGCAATGCACGATCATCGATCGCTGTCTGCAGCTCTTCGGCGGCTATGGCTACATGAACGAGTTCCCGATCGCCCGGATGTATCGCGACGCCAGGGTGGAGCGCATCTATGGCGGCACCAACGAGATCATGAAGCTTGTGATCGCCCGCAGCTTGTGAGAGCCCGATGACCGACTGCTTCATCTTCGACCACGTTCGCACGCCGCGCGGCCGCGGCAAGCCCGACGGGGCGCTGCATACCGTGACGTCGCTCGAGCTGGCGACCCAGGCGCTGAGTGCCATCCGCGACAGGAGCGAGCTCGACAGCGCAGCGATCGACGATGTGGTGCTCGGCTGTGTCGATCCGGTGGGCGAGGCGGGGGGCGACATCGCCCGGGCGGCAGCACTCAATGCCGGCTTCGATCAGCAGGTGCCGGGAATCCAGGTGAACCGTTTCTGTGCTTCCGGACTCGATGCGGTCAATCTTGCCGCCTCGCAGGTGATGGCCGGACAGAATTCGATGACGATCGGCGGCGGCGTCGAGTCGATGAGCCGCGTCGGGATCGGTGCCTCGGGCGGCGCCTGGCCGTCGGATCCGACTTTGGCGCTCAAGGCCTATTACGTGCCCCAGGGCATCTCCGCCGATCTCATCGCCACCAAATACGGCTTCTCGCGCAGCGACGTCGACAGCTATGCGGTGCTGAGCCAGAAGCGGGCGGCGCAATCCTGGTCGAGCGGGCATTTTCTCGGGTCGCTGGTGCCGGTTATCGATCAGAACGGTCTCACGCTTCTCGACCGCGACGAGCATATGCGGCCCGACACCACGATGCAGTCGCTGGGCGCGCTCAAGCCGTCGTTCACCGAGCTCGGCGAGACCTATGGATTCGACCAGGTGGCGATCCAGCGCTACCCGGAGATCGAAGCGATCGATCATGTCCATCATGCCGGCAATTCCTCGGGCATCGTCGACGGCGCCGCGGCGGTGCTCCTCGGCTCGGCGGAAGGCGGGAAACGCGGCGGCCTGAGGGCTCGGGCGCGCATCCGCGCCTTCGCCAATATCGGGTCTGAACCCTCGATCATGCTGACCGGGCCAGCCGACGTTACCCGCAAGGTGCTCGAGCGGGCCGGCATGACGATCGGCGATATCGATCTGTTCGAGATCAACGAGGCGTTCGCCGCCGTGGTGCTGCGCTACGTACAGGATCTCGAGCTCGATCTCGACAACGTGAATGTGGCGGGCGGCGCCATCGCCATGGGACATCCGCTCGGCGCCACGGGTGCGATGATCCTGGGCACGGTGCTGGACGAGCTCGAGCGGCGCAATCTTGCCGCGGCGCTGGTCACGCTGTGCATCGGGGCGGGAATGGGAACTGCAACCATCATCGAGAGGGTCTGATGCCGAAGATCGATCTCAGCGCGGTGCCGGAGACCAGCGGGTCGGGCTACCCCGCCCCGTTCCGCGATCTGGTGATCGGGCGCCACTCCAAGGCGATGGGCGATGCCGGCGGCCTGACGCAATTC
>JBKOZY010000388.1:0-4604 GCA_046726135.1 Pseudomonadota bacterium
CCCATTGCGAGCCCTTGGTCCCGAGCTTCTTGAGCATTTGCCAGGAGAAGGCGTCGGGCTCGGATTTGAACAGCCAATATGCCATGAGTCGGCTCCGTCCTTGCTATTCGCTGCGGAGAGGGCGGGAGAGAAGGCGGGCGATCTCGTCATCGGGCGAGGAGATGCCGGAAAGCACGGCGTCGACTGCCTCGCAGAGCGGCGCCTCGATGCCATGGCGGCGGGCCAGCGCAACCGCGACCGAGGCGGTGTAGAGGCCTTCGCTGACGCCGCTCTGCCCGGCGACGGCGGCATCAAGCGGCTGGCCTGAGCCAAGCGCGTGGCCAAGGCCGTAATTGCGCGACTGGCGGCTGGCGCAGGTCAGGATGAGATCACCGAGGCCGGAGAGGCCGGCAAGAGTGGTGGCTTGCGCCCCGAAGGCCTGGCCGAGCCGGATCATCTCGGCGAAGGCGCGGGTGGTGAGCGCAGCCCGTGCGGACTCGCCCAAGCCGCGGCCATCGGAGATGCCGCAGGCAATCGCCATGACGTTTTTAAGGGCCCCGCCGATCTGCACGCCCCGGAGGTCGTCCGAGGCATAGATGCGGAAGGCGGGTTGCGCCAGGGCGGCGGCGATGGCGGCTGTCTCGGCACGATCGCTGCCGGCAAGGGTGACGGCGGTGGGAAGGCCGCGGGCGACGTCGGCGGCAAAGCTCGGGCCGGAGAGCGCATAGGGACGTGCCTCAGGGGCACTCTCGGCCAGGGCATCGCTCAACAGCCCGCCGCTCTGGCAGTCGAGGCCCTTGGCGCAGATGACGACCGGCCCGCCGAGCGATCGGGAGAAGCATTGCAGCGCGTCGCGGATGGTCTGGGCCGGTACGGCCAGGAGAATGAGCTCGGCTTCAGCCATGGCGGCACCGTCGGCGGTGACCGCAAGCGCCGGCGGGAAGGTGATCCCCGGCAGACGCGCCTCGTTGCGCCGCTCGGCGGCCATCCGGGCGGCGGTTTCGGTGTCGCGCGTCCACAGCACGGTGCGCCGTCCGGCGCGGGCGCTGAGAATGGCAAGCGCGGTGCCCCAGGCGCCGGCGCCGATCACGCCGATGGTGCCGGGATCGACGCTCACCCCTTGACTCCGGCGAAAGGAACGGGTGCGGCGTTCTGGTCCAACGGCCAGCGCGTCCGATGCGGCACATCGAGCGGGCTCGCCGCGCCGCGGGCGAGATGCTCGGCGCCGGCCCAGGCGACCATGGCGGCATTGTCGGTGCAGAGCTCGGGCGGCGGCGCCGACAGACGGAAGCCGCGGGCGGCGCAGAGCGTCCCGATCGCCTGGCGCAGGACCTGGTTGGCGGCGACTCCGCCGGCGACCACCAGCACCGGCGTCGTGGGCTGGAAATCGGCGATGAACCGGTCCATGGCGCGGCCAAGGCGGTCGGTCAGGGTCTCGGTCACGGCGGCCTGGAAGCTCGCCGCGATGTCGGCGATGTCCTGGTCCGACAGGGTGCCCAGGGTATCGACGGCATGGCGGACCGCGGTCTTGAGGCCGGAAAAGGAGAAGTGGCAGTCGTCACGGCCGACCAGCGGGCGGGGAAAGTCGAACCGGCTGGGGTCACCCGTGGCGGCGCGCTGCTCGACCGCGGGGCCGCCGGGATAGGGGAGGCCCAAGAGCTTCGCGGTCTTGTCGAAGGCTTCCCCAAGGGCATCGTCAAGGGTGGTGCCGAAGCGGCGATACTGGCCGATATCGGCGACGCCAAGGGTCTGGGTATGGCCGCCCGAGACCAGCAGCACGAGATAGGGCGGGCGCAAGCCCTCGGTCAGTCCGGGGGTCAGCACATGGGCCTCGAGATGGTTGACGGCGATCAGCGGCAGGCCGGTCGCCAGCGCGATGCCCTTGGCGGTCATCAGCCCGACAATGAGGCCCCCGGCAAGCCCCGGCCCGGCGGTTGCCGCGACGCCGTCGAGATCGGCGAATGTCAGGGCGGCCTGGCGCAGGGCGGCCGCGGCCAGGACGTCGAGATGGCGGATGTGGGAGCGAGCAGCGATCTCGGGCACCACCCCGCCATAGGCGCGATGCTCGGAAATCTGCGAAAGCAGTTGATTGCCTAAGACAATTCCCCGACCGTCGGGATCGCGACGGACGATGGCTGCGGCCGTTTCGTCGCAGGAGGTTTCGAAGCCGAGCACGGTCAATCCGCGTGAAGGCACGGCAAGGACCCTTCTATCCGCCCCGGTGTTGAGGCTAAGGTCGAGGGGTCTAGCATCGGGTCATTCGTGTTGCCAGCGCCGGTGATGAAAATCGGAACCCGCGGATCGCCGCTCGCCCTCATCCAGGCGGGCCTGGCGCGGGACGCGCTGGCGCGGGCGCATGGGCTCGAGCCGGAGGCGATGACCATCATCGCCATCACCACCACCGGCGACCGCGAGCGCAACCGGTCGCTCGCCGAGATCGGCGGCAAGGGGCTGTTCACCAAGGAGATCGAAGAGGCGCTGCTCGCCGGCGCCATTGATGTGGCGGTCCATTCGATGAAGGACTTGCCGGCGCGGCTGCCGGACGGTCTCGTCATGGCGGCGTTGCTGCCGCGCGAGGACCCGCGCGATGCCTTCCTGTCGCCGGTGGCGCCGACGCTGCAAGCCCTGCCCAGGGGGGCGCGGCTCGGCTCGTCATCGGTCAGGCGGGCGGCGCAGGCGCTGCATCTGCGGCCGGATCTCGAAATCGTGCCGTTCCGGGGCAATGTCGAGACCCGGCTCAGGAAGCTCAGCGACGGCGTTGCCGCCGCCACCTTCCTGGCGCAGGCCGGTCTCAACCGCCTCGGTCTCGGGCATGCGGCGACTTCGATCATGAGCGTCGAGGAGATGCTGCCGGCGCTGGCGCAAGGGGCAGTGGGGCTCGAGACCCGGGCCGACGACAGCGCCATTCGCGATCTCGTTGCGGCGGTCAATGACCAGGCGGCGGCCGTGACCGTTGCCGCCGAGCGCGGCTTCCTGGCAGCGCTCGACGGGTCGTGCCGCACGCCGATCGCCGGGCTTGCGGTGATCGAGGGCGAGCGGGTGCGGTTCCGCGGCGCGGCGCTGACGCCGGACGGCCGGCAGGTTTTCGAGGCGGTACGCGAGGGTCCGCTCGGCGAGGCCGCCGCCATGGGCGCGGATGCGGGACGTGAGGTGCACCGGCTGGGTGGTGCGCTGATCGGGGTCTGAGGAACGTGCGCTTTATCGTCAGCAGGCCCGAGGGGGATGCCGGCGCGGTGGCCGCGCGGCTCGCCAGCGCCGGGCATGAGTTGGTCGAGGCACCGCTGCTCGCGATTGTCGGGCGCTCGGCAGTGATTCCCGCGCGGGATTATCAGGCGGTGCTGGTGACGAGCGCCAATGGGGCCCGGGCGCTGGCGGGCCATCCGGATCGGGAGCGGCTCGAAGACGTCGCGGTCCATGCCGTCGGTCCGGCCTCGGCGACGGCGATGCGCCAGGCAGGGTGGCGTGGCGTGCGGCAGGCGGGCGGCGATGTCAACGCGTTGATCGCCGAGGCCGGGCGCGATCTCGACCCGGCCAAAGGGCCGCTCCTCTATGTCAGCGGCGAGACGGTGTCCGGCGATCTCGAAGGGGCGCTGAGGGCGACCGGCTTTGCCGTCGACCGGGTGGTGCTTTATGCGGCCGTGCCGGCCGAGGCGCTGCCGGAGGCGGCGAGGGCGGCGCTGGCCGAGGGCAGGAGTAGCGATGGAGTGCTGCTCTATTCGCCGCGGACGGCGGAGATCTGGGGCCGGCTGGTGACGGCGGCGGGGCTTGGCACGGCGGCGGCGCGGCTCCGCCATCTCTGCCTGTCGCAGGCGGTGGCGGCGCGGGTCGGCGCGGTGTTCCCCGCTGCCCCGGTCATGGTGGCGGAACGGCCGGACGAGGCGGCGATGGTCGCGCTGGCGCTCGCCGTGGCGTCGGGAAAGCGATAATCGCATCGCCCCTGTGCCAAACGGCACAGTCGATAATCAGAAATTATGAATAATGAGACCGGGACCTGCCACGCCGGGGAGGCATTCATGGTGACCTTGTCGACAGTTCTCCAACGGGTTGCCTCCCTGGAGCAGCACCGGGGCCTTCGGCTCGTAGGGGAAGACTTCAAGACCCGCAACCCCGCTCAAGGCCGCGAATGGAACCAGATTGGGCGTATGCTGCACCAGGCCGCAGCGGTCGAACTCATCGAAAAAGTGATCGACGATGCCCTCGAAAGCAAAGGTGAGGGGAAAAAGTTGCTCAAGGAGATGGGCGGGGTCTACCGCCGCTTCGGCGCTGCCCGGATCACGCCGGAGCAGGTGAAAGACGTCGAAATGCTCGTCATGCAGAGAAAGGTTTCTCGTCATGCAGAGAAGGTTCTGTCCGGCGAGAAAGTCCAATTCTCGTTTCCGTCAACAGCAGTGCAAGAGGTGAGCGACCAGATTCGCAAGGATTTTGCCGAGGCAAAAGATTCACTTGAGATCGATCCAGTGTTCAAGGTGGATGCTGAGCGGATGGGTATGGAGATCGTGATCGAAGCAGACGGAGTTGCCAGAAATCTCACTAAAGAAGCTTGTGAGAAGTTCGAAAACAATGATGATCGGTTTCGCTACATCTTAGAAGCGCTGAAAGATCATGTGAAAGATGAACGCGATGAC
>JBKOZY010000389.1:0-4312 GCA_046726135.1 Pseudomonadota bacterium
GGCACAGGGCGGGGCACCAATCTCGATCTTCGAATCCGGGGCGATCCTGCTCTATCTGGCCGACAAGACCGGCCGGCTGATCCCGGAGGACATTCGCGGCCGGGTCGATGTGCTGCAATGGTTGTTCTGGCAGGTCGGCAATCTCGGGCCGATGGCCGGCCAGAACGGACATTTCAATGTCTATGCACCCGAGAAGCTGCCCTATGCCATTACCCGCTACACCAATGAGACCAACCGGCTCTATGGCGTGCTGAACAAGCGGCTCAGCGATCGCGCCTTCATCGCCAAGGACTATTCGATCGCCGATATCGCGTCCTATCCGTGGATCGTTCCTCACGCATCGCATGGGCAAAATCTCGATGATTTTCCGCACCTCAAGCGCTGGTTCGGGGCGATCAAGGCGCGGCCGGCGACCATCCGCGCCTATGAAGGGGTCGCCCCGAGCTACTCGTCGTCAAGCACCATGAGCGAGGAGGCGCGGCGGATCCTGTTCAACCAGACCGCCGCCTCGGTGCGCTAGACATGCAGGCGGTTCTGCTCACCGGGCATGGCGGGCTCGACAAGCTCGAGCTGCGCCATGACGTGCCGGTTCCCGTTCCAGGAGCCGATGAGGTGCTGATCGAGGTCTCGGCATGCGGCATGAACAACACCGACATCTGGGTGCGCGAGGGCGCCTATGGGACGGACGAGGATGCGAGCGCGGTGGCGAGCTGGCGTCGCGGCGGCCTTGAAAACACCCTGACATTCCCGCGCATCCAGGGCGCCGACACGGTCGGCCGGATCGTCGATGTCGGAGCAGCGGTGCCGCGCAGCCGGATCGGCGAGCGGGTCATGGTCGATTTCTCGATCTACAATGGCGATGGCTCGACGCTTGCCGAGATCGATTATATCGGCCATGGCCGCGATGGGGGCTATGCCGAGTTCATGGTGGCACCGGCCGAGAACGCCTATGAGACCACGGCAGCGATCACCGATGCCGAGCTTGCCACCTTCTGCTGCGCCTATCTCACCGGCGAGCACATGCTCGACCGCGCCGCGGTCGGGCCCGGCGAGCGGGTGCTGATCACCGGCGCCTCCGGCGGCGTCGGCTCAGGGCTGGTGCAGTTGTGCCGGGCGCGCGGCGCCCTTCCCTATGCCGTTGTCGGGCGCGGCAAGGAGCAGGCGGTCAGAGAGATCGGGGCGGAGGGGGTGATCACGCGGGAGGCCGGGGCGCTTGCCGAGCAGGTCCATGCCGCCACCCGGGGCCAGCCGATCGATGTGGTCGCCGATCTGGTGGCGGGAGCGATGTTCGGCGAGCTCATCAACATTCTGCGGCCCGAGGGGCGCTACACGACAGCGGGGGCGATTGGCGGCCCGGTGGTCACGCTCGATCTGCGCACGGTCTATCTGAAGCATCTGCAGCTTCATGGGTCATCGCAAGGAACGCGCGCGGCCTTCCGGCGGGTTCATCGCCATATCGAGGAGGGCAGGGTGAAGCCGCTGCTGTGGCAGACCTTTCCGCTGTCGCGGATCAGGGAGGCGCAGACGGCCTTCATGGCTAAGCAATTCGTCGGCAAGCTGGTCATGCAACCCGACCGGTTGTGGACGCCGCTCGAGGGGCGGCATCCTTAAGAAGTTTTAAGCCGGCGCTGACCGGAAAGTGCTAATCTGGCTCGTCCGCCGATGGCGCGGAACCGCCGGGGGTCGATCCCGAAGGAGGGACCCATGGCAACCTATGTCATTCTAGCAAACTTCACCGATCAAGGCATTCGCAATGTCAAGGACACCGTGAAGCGCGCCGATGTCTTCAAGGAGATGGCGAAGAAGAAGGACGTGAAGGTGCGCGACATGTTCTGGACGCTGGGGGCCCATGACGTCGTCGCCATCATCGATGCGCCGAATGACGAGGCGATCACCGGCCTCGGCCTGGCACTTGGCATGCAAGGGAATGTCCGTACACAGACCTTGCGGGCCTATAGTGCCAGCGAGATCGGCAAGATCCTGGGTGGCGTGGCCTAGGGTCGCATCGGCTCAAGGAGTCGGACGCGCAGGAAGGAGGCTTCCTGCGCGTTTTCTTTTACGACATAGGTGCGACCGCGTCCTGCCGGCTCGCGGCCCGGCGGCGGTTCATCGCCTGATGGGCTTCATCGGATCCGTCGTGGAACGTGCCGAACCATTTGTCGAGCGGCAGGGTGCCATCCGCATAGTTGCATTCGAAGTAACGATGATGGAGATAGTGGGCATAGGACTCGGTATCGAAGGACGACTGATCGCCGATCACGATGCGATCGAAGCCGGTGTGACCCGGTGCCGGCGTCAATCCGGCATGGATGATGTGGTAGAGCGCATGCAGCGGATGCGACGGCACGATCCAATGCAGCAGAATGCCCGAGAAATAGAGCAGATGCTCGACCGGATGCATGGCGAGGCCGGACCATGGGCCAGGGTTGACGTTGTTGTGATGAAGCTTGTGCACCGAGCGATAGAGCGGTGGCCAATGAATGAGGCGATGAACGACATAGAAGTGCAACTCGCGAAAGAGCGGAATGGCGAGCAGCAGCAGGACGAAATAGATCGGGTGCTGATCAATTCCGACGAAAGGGATATAGACATTGGCGAAGAGCCAGAGCGTCAGCACCTCATAGGCGGTCCAGATCGGCAAGGCGCTCGCCAATGTCCAGATCATGTTGTCGATGGTCTGGTTGCCGAACAGGAACCGCGCGCTCGAGGTGTCGAGCCATTTGGCATTGTATTTGAAGTCGGTGCCCTGGGCCTTGCGAATATAGAGCCGGAGGTGAAAGGCGCCGAAGAACAGGAATATCAAGGCGAGATTTCGCACGAAGACGAAGAGAATCCATCCGGGCGCGAAGGTGCGCATCTCCGCGAGCGATGGCGTGGCAATGAGCCAGACCAGGACGGCCTACGCTGCGTAGAAGATGTTCCACGGATAAAGATATCCGGGATAGCCGAACAGCCATTTGAGGACGCCGCGCGGCTCGGCGGGCCAGACAAAAACCGGCGGATATTCGATTCTCTTGAAGGGTCGCCAGAAGCCCCGGCCGTCGCGGATCCCATAGGCCTTGTCGTCCATCGCCGATCACCTCACGCCGGACGTGGTGAATCGCGGCAAAGCTGCGTCCGGTTGTCAAGCCATTTCTGCCATGATAGGCTTTAACCGCATTCGTACATTCCGGATTGATGAAATGAACGGGCGTTCGGGACCTTATTTCGACGACAGCAGCAGGTCTCTCGTCTTCTATTATTGAGAAACGATCGCGCGTGGATTGAAGCGATCCACGAAAGCCTCAGCCAGGCAGGCGATCGAACCAGCAACAAGCCAATTCAAGACGGTCGCTCGCCGATCTGGTGCTGATCGCGGAAGCGCAAGTCCATGCGCTGCCGCAAGCCTCGAAGTTTATTACCGGGAGAACGCACATGATCGGAAAATCGCTCAGGTTCGTCGTGAACGCGCTGGTGGTCGCCGCGGCCATGGCCGGCGGTCCATTGGCGACCGCTGCCGAAAAGAAAGCCTCCGATGTCCGGATCGTCTTCGTCACCCACGGCCAGGCGACGGACACCTATTGGTCGGCCGTCAAGAATGGCGTGCTCGATGGCGAGAAGGCCATGGGCTCCAAGGTCGAGTATTATGCGCCCGACGTCTGGGACGTCGTCAAGATGGGCAAGCTGATCGATACCGCGATCGCCTCCAAGCCTGACGGGCTGGTGGTGACGATCGTCGACATGCAGGCGATCGGCGCGCGGGTGAAGAAGGCGGTCGATGCCGGCATCCCGGTGATCGTGATCGACACCGGCGAGGAAGAGACACCGAAGGTCGGCGCCAAATTCTATGTCGGGCCAGGATCCTATGAGGAAACCGGGCGGCAGGCGGCGCAGTGGCTGCGGCGCGAAGGCGTCACCCATGGTGTCTGCATCAATCACGAGGTCGGCAATGCCGGTAATGATGCGGCATGCGTCGGCTTCGAGAAGGGCATGGATGGCAAGGCCGACGTGCTGGCGGTGACGATGGACCCGACCGAGGTGCAGACGCGGGTCGAGGCCTATTTCGCGTCGCACAAGGCCACCAATGGCGCCTTTGCGCTCGGCGCCTCGTCGGGCATGCCGACGCTCGCCGCCCTCGAGCAGCGGCGGCTTACGGACAAGGTGAAGTTCGGGACCTTCGGCCTGACGCCGGAAATCCTGCAGGCGCTGATCGATGGCAAGATGGCGTTCGCGATCGACGTTCAGCAATATCTCCTCGGCTATCTGCCGGTCGTCTTCCTCACCATGAACAGCCTCTATCAGACGATGCCGACGGCGAACGTCTATACCGGGC
>JBKOZY010000390.1:0-2929 GCA_046726135.1 Pseudomonadota bacterium
GCGCTGATCGGCCTGCCGCTTGCGTTGATCGGGATGTTCATCGTCTGGTACTTCATCGCCTGAGAAATTGGCGATCCTCTACAAACATTTGGCATGCTATGGAACCAACCGAGGCTACTGACGTTGGCCGGGGACGTTGCGAGGACGGGCTCCTGGCGCAGGGCGGCGCGCGGCCGAAAGAAACCGATTGGGGGGCGGGTCGAGACCCGGCAGCAGGGCAAGCTTGGATGGCTAAAAACGATGAAGAAAGGCAACCCAAGGCAGACAAGGCGGATATGACTGCGTCGGTGGCGAAGCACGTCCGCAAGACCAGCGATCCGACAGTGCAGGCGGCGATCGGCCGCAAGCTTCGTGCCCTCTATGACGAAGTTGCCAATGAGCCTGTGCCGGAGCGCTTCAGCGAGTTGCTGAAGCAACTGGCTGACCAGGAAAATCAGGACAGATGAAAGTCTCGGACGAGTTCCGCGACCAGCTGATTGCTGCAATCCCGTCGCTCCGGGCCTTCGCCGTCTCTTTGTGCGGCAACGCCACCCGTGCCGACGACCTGGTGCAGGAAACCTTGGTCAAGGCCTGGGCCAATCATGGGAGCTTCGAGCCGGGGACCAATCTCAGGGCGTGGCTCTACACCATTCTGCGCAACGAGTTCTATTCCCAGATGCGCAAGAAGGCGCGCGAGATCGAGGACAGCGACGGGGCCCTGGCAGCCCGTCTCGCGGTCCATCCCGGCCAGCAGGGCCATATGGACATGGTCGACTTCCGAAAGGCGCTGTCGCAGCTCCCTGACGATCAGCGCGAGGCGCTGGTGCTTGTGGGGGCCACCGGCCTCTCCTATGAGGAGGCTGCCGAGGTCTGCGGCTGCGCCGTGGGCACCATCAAGAGCCGCGTCAGCCGCGCCCGCTCGCGGCTTGCCGAGGTGATGCAGCTCGACTCCGCTGAGGATTTCGGGCCCGACCAGACGACCGGGACCATTCTAGCGCAGGCGGGCAGCTCACGCCCCTGACACGAACGGCAGGGAACCAGTCGGTTCTGCCGGCGTTTCACAGCCAAATAGCACGTTCTGAATTGCAGAACGGGGTGTTGGAGGTTCATGGCATGGCAGGCAGGGCGGCGACGGCACTGGCCGTCGGGTGGATGGGCTTGTGCGGCGGTTTGGCCTTGGCGACGATGGACGGCAATATCGGCCGGGTGCAGATTGCCGATTGGCTGTCCTTCGATCTGGGGAACCGCAGCTCGGTGCATTACAAAAATTCGTACGTCCCCTATGCGCTGGTGCGGCCGAAGATCGCCGGGCAGATCGAAGGGGAGGTGGCGGCACCGGTCATTCCCCCGCGGGCTTATTGGATCTGATCGACGGCGCGGAGATTGCGGCGACTACGCTGACCGTGGCGACCAGCCGACCGGCATCGGAGGGCTTCCCGATGGTCCGGATGTGGGCGAAGCCGGGCGGGATGCCGATGGCATCGCCTGTGAGGAACAGAACAGAACCGCCACATTATTGAGTTGTTTTTGCGCGAGTCGATGCTCCTTTTGAGCCATTTTGAGCCATTTTGAGCCATTTGGAACCGAACTTATCGGTCGCTCGCAAAGCGTGCGCATTTAACTAGGGCAAGGTGTGTCGACCCGTTCCCCGCCCCCCAAAGGCAGTCGGCAATACGCAATAGGGGCTAGAGGAACTTTCCTTCAGTTTCCCGGGTTTGGGCTTACGAAGGAGCCTCGGAGAACGAGCTTATGGAAACAATCCTTGTCATCGTCCTGATCCTGGTTCTGATCGGCGCATTACCGTCCTGGCCTTATAGCCGCGGCTGGGGTTACGGGCCGAGCGGGATCCTCGGCCTGATCCTGCTGATCGCCCTCATCTGGTTGCTGGTGCGGGCAGCCTGAAGCTTCCAAGCGGACGCAAAAAGCGGCCTTGCAGGCGTTCTGCAAGGCCGTCTTTGTTGATTCAGGTGAGCAATTGCACGCCGGTGATGGCGAGGATGAGGGTGATGACGAAGATCACCAGGAAGATCACAAACAGGATCTTGGCGATCTGCGCGGTGGCGGCGGATACTCCGCTGAAACCGAGAAAGCCGGCAACCAGTGAGATGACAAGAAAGATGATTGCCCATTTCAGCATGCGACAAGCCTCCAATCGCCTCTTAGGTGCCGCCTAACAAGCGACGGAGATCAAGGAAAGTTCCGGCTCGATTTTGGGGAGGGAATAGCTCCGGCCGGGCGGGGAGAGGGGGGAGGGGGGACATCCGGCCGGAGCTTCACTTTCGAACCGTCCGCTGTCGGTTCTTCGGGTTAACGCGGATGAGCTGGAGCGGTTCCGCGGTGTCGGTAAGATTCTTTAATCAGGCCGATTGCCGGGTGTCCGGAGCCTTCGAGCGGGTCTCGAAAAACAGCGCCTGGCTCACCACCGCCTTGACCATATCGGGCAGGAACGGCTTGGTGATGAGGAAGGCCGGCTCGGGGCGCTCGCCGGTCAGGAGGCGCTCCGGATAGGCCGTGATGAAGATCACAGGTACTTCAAAACTCTTGAGAATCTCGTTGACCGCATCGATGCCGGAGCTGCCGTCGGCGAGCTGGATATCGGCCAGCACCAGGCCCGGCCGGTGGCGCTTCACCGCCTCCACAGCCTGGCCGTGGGTGCGGGCGATGGCTGTGACATTGTGTCCAAGGCCGCTGATGAGACTTTCGATGTCCATGGCGATGATCGGCTCGTCCTCGATGATGAGAACATCGGTCGCCATCTGCTCGGCGATCTCGCGGCTCACCTGGTCGAGCAGCTGATTGAGCTGGTTTACATCGATGTCGAGGATGGTGGCGGCCTCGTCGAGGCTGAAACCCTCGACGGCCACCAGCAGGAACGCCTGACGGGCACGGGGGGTGATCTGCTCGAGCCGCTGCACGGCGCGGCGCTCCCAACCCTCGGTCGGTGCAGAGC
>JBKOZY010000391.1:0-3991 GCA_046726135.1 Pseudomonadota bacterium
CCGACATGGGCTCAATCGCCATGTTCGCCCTTGGAAAGTACCGGAAGACCCTGCCGGCCGGCCGGCATTCCGAGTTCGTCGCCCTGACCACCGACTATGTCTCGCGGACGCTGAACGACTTCCGGCTGAAATTTCGTGCCGAGTCCATCTCGGTCAGGGACTGCTCCGGCGACACCATCGAGAGCGTCATCTTCTTTCTCGGCGGCAAGGGCAATCAGCCGGTGATCTGGCGGGTCAAGGGTTCGAAGGTGGCCGACGTCAACGTCCAGAACGTGTGGCTGGCTCAGCTCCTGCGCACCAATCTCACCGGCATTCTCGACAAGAACAACGGCGATTTCGGCAAGCTCTTCGACGAAATGAAGAAGTAGCGGTTGCCCGGCGCGCTTTTGCGCTTCGAGGTTGTCGCATCTGATCGGATTCTGGACGTTTGGACCGGGGCCGAGCTCTTTTCCTTGCTCTATCGCTCGGCAATCGCTCAACGTCCTCGAGGACCGCCCCGATGTCCGACCCCGAAGCTTCAGCAGATGCCGGCTCACGACGCGCGCGAAGATCGGGCGGCGGTGCCGAAGCGCGGCGGGCCCAGCGCTCAGGTGCCGGATCGGGGCCCCAGCTCACCTATATCAAGCGCCAGATCCCGCTCTATGAGGTGCTGACCGAGGAAGGTCTGACCCTCATCGAGAACAATGCCGAGACCATCCTTCAGGAGATCGGCGTCGACTTCCGCGACGATCCGGAAGCGCTCGATCTGTGGCGTCAGGCCGGCGCCGAGGTCAAAGGCGAGCGCGTGCGCTTTCCCCGCGGGCTCGTGCGCGCACTGATCAAGACGGCGCCCACCACCTTCACCCAGCGCGCCAGGAACCCGGCAAGAAACGTCGAGATTGGTGGCCGCAACCTGGTTTTCGCGCCGGTCTATGGCCCGCCCTTCATTCGCAATCTCGATGAAGGTCGGCGTTATGCGACGATCGACGACTTCCGCAATTTCGTGAAGCTCGCCTATCTCGCGCCGGCGCTCCACCACTCTGGCGGGACTGTTTGCGAGCCGGTCGACGTCCCCGTCGCCAAGCGCCATCTCGACATGGTCTATAGCCATATCCGCTATTCCGACAAGCCGTTCATGGGCTCGGTGACGGCGCCGGAGCGGGCCGATGACTCGGTGGCGATGGCCCGCATCGTGTTCGGCGACAAGTTCGTCGACGAGAACTGCGTGATGGTCAATCTCATCAACGCCAACTCGCCGCTGGTGTTCGATGCAACGATGGTCGGTGCACTCAAGGTCTATGCCAGGGCCAACCAGGCGACGATCATCTCGCCCTTCATTCTCTCCGGCGCCATGTCGGCGGTGACGGTGATCGGGACACTGACCCAGATCCTCGCCGAAGCCACGGTCGGCATGGCCTTTGCCCAGCTCTGCCGCAAGGGCGCGCCGGTTATTTTCGGCACCTTCGCCAGCTCGGTGTCGATGCAGTCCGGCGCCCCGACCTTCGGCACCCCGGAGCCGGCGCATGTGCTGTTCGGCGCCGCTCAGCTCGCGCGCCGCCTCCGCGTTCCCTTCCGCTCCGGCGGCGCGTTGTGTGCCTCGAAGCTTCCCGATGCACAGGCGGCAAGCGAGAGTTCGAACACCCTGTGGCCGACCCTGCTCGGCGGGGTGAATTTCGTCCTCCATGCCGCCGGCTGGCTCGAGGGCGGCCTGGTATCTGGCTACGAGAAGCTGATGATCGATGTCGACCAGCTGTCGATGCTCCAGCGCTTCGCCGACGGCGTCGATCTGAGCGAGAACGGCCAGGCGCTCGATGCCATTCGCGAGGTCGGCCCGGGCAGCCACTTTCTCGGCTGCGCCCATACCCAGGCCAATTTCGAAACGGCGTTTTGGCGCTCGGGCCTCGCCGACAACAACTCCTTCGAGCAGTGGCGCGACAGCGGCTCAAAGGACATCGCGGTTCGCGCGAATGAACTGTGGAAGCGCCAGCTCCGCGAGTATGAGGCGCCGGCGCTCGATCCGGCGCTCGACGAGCAGCTCCAGGCCTTCATGGCCAGGCGCAAGGCGGTGCTGCCGGACAGCGTGGCCTGACCCGATGTGGCAGGCCCGAGAGCTGCCGATGGATTGCAACCTGTTCACTTTGCGCGAGTTTGCCGCGGTGCTACCGTCTGCAACATTCGCGGCCGAGACAGCCCCAGGCCCTGGCGCGCTCGGAGCATCAGCGATTGGGCCAATCTGCCCATGGGAGGAAATGGAATGTCCAATAAAGAACACATCTGGATTCCGCGGTTGAAGCAGCAGCTGGCCGATCGCCTGATCGGGCGGCGCGAGTTCATCCGCTATTCGGCTCTGCTCGGAATGTCGGCGGGGGCGGCCTATATGTGGGCCGGCAAGATCACCGGCCAGCCGATCGCCCCGCCGGCCCGCGCTGCCGAAATGCCCAAGGGCGGTGTTCTCAAGGTCGCGATGCGGGTTCCCAAGCTCGACAATCCGCACACTTTCTCGTGGATCTACGACTCCAACGTGGTTCGCCAGGTGAATGGCTATCTGACCCGCACCGGTATCGACAATGTCACCCGGCCGGCGCTCGCCTCGAAGTGGGAAGCCTCGGAGGATCTCAAGACGTGGACCTTCACCATTGCCGACATCAACTGGCATGATGGCCGTCCGTTCACCGCCGAAGACGCCGCCTGGAACATCAAGCACTGCCTCGATGAGGCAACCGGCTCCTCGGTGCTCGGCCTGATGAAGGGCTACATGCTCAAGGAAGTCGATAAGGGCAAGAAGGACGAGAAGGGCAATCCCGCGATGTCGACCGAGCTGTGGGACGCCAATGCCATCGAGGTAAAGGATCCGAAGACCCTGATCCTCCATCTCCAGGAACCGCAGGTCGCGGTCCCCGAGCATTTCTTCCACTATCCCTTCCCGATGCTCGACCCCAAGGAGAAAGGCGTCTGGGGTGCCAAGTCCAACGGAACCGGCGCCTTCACCGCCACGGAGGTCGAGGTTGGCCGCAGGGTCGTCCTGAAGGCGCTCGACGGCCGCGGCGCCAATCTCGAGGCCATCGAGTTCATCGATCTTGGCGACAATCCCTCGGCCCAGGCCGCCGCCCTTGCCTCGAAGCAGGTGCACGGATTGTACGAGGCCAATATCGAGCAGCTCGAGCTGTTCCAGAGCATGGACCACGTCAATCGCTACGACGCGGTCACCGCCGACACCGCGGTTGCCCGCATGCAGCCGGTCAAGCCGTTCGACGACCCGAAGGTTCGCCAGGCGATGCGCCTCGCCACCGACCAGGCCAAGACGCTGGAGCTCGCCCATCGCGGCATCGGAACGATCGCCGAGCACCACCACGTCTCGCCGATCCATCCCGACTACAAGAAGCTCGACGCGATGACCCAGAACATCGAGCAGGCGAAGAAGCTGCTCGAGGAGGCCGGCTACAAGGACGGCATCGACATCGAGATCTTCGGCAAGTCGGATCCGACCTGGGAAGGCGCGGCGATCGAGGCGATGGTCGAGCAGTGGAAGCCTGCCGGGATCAGGGCCAAGATCAACATTCTTCCCTCGGCGAAATACTGGGACGTGTGGACCACCGTGCCGCTCGGCTTCACGGTGTGGGCGCATCGCCCGCTCGGCTTCATGGTGCTCGCGCTGGCCTATCGCACCGGCGTGCCGTGGAACGAGTCGAAGTATTCGAACAAGCAGTTCGACGAGCTGCTGGGCAAGGCCGAGGGCACGCTCGACGTCGCGGCGCGCGCCGAGATCATCGGCCAGCTCGAGAAGATCATGCAGGACGACGGACCGATCGTGCAGCCGCTCTGGCGGTCCCTCTTCACCTATTACGACAAGCGGGTGCAGGGCTTCCAGATGCATCCGACCCGCTACATTTTTGGCGAGGAGCTGGCCATCCAGGCCTGATCCGCTGCCCTCATCGCCGTCTGCTGCGCGCCCGATCGGGGCGCGCGGCAGGCGGCGCCAAGGCATTGCGGCGTTGCTTCGGCTTCGTCATAC
>JBKOZY010000392.1:0-6387 GCA_046726135.1 Pseudomonadota bacterium
GTTCCTGTCCCTGCCGCCGGAAGTCATCGTCACGTCGATCCGCAGCCATCAGAAATGCTTCGCCTTGCGCGACGCCGATGGCGGACTGTCCAATCATTATCTCCTGGTGTCGAACATGATCCCCAGGGATGGCGGCAAGGGCATTGTCGCCGGCAATGACCGGGTGATCGCGGCGCGCCTTGCCGATGCGCGGTTCTTCTGGGACCAGGACCGCCGCACGCCGCTTCAGGATCTCCTGCCAAAGCTCGACCATGTCACCTTCCATGCCAAGCTTGGCAGCCAGGGTGAACGGGTGCGCCGGATCGAAGCGCTGACAGCGACGATCGCCGAGATCATCGGCGCCGATGTCGAGACGGCGCGGCTGGCGGCGCAACTGTCGAAGGCCGATCTGGTGACCGGGATGGTCGGGGAATTTCCCGAGCTCCAGGGCATGATGGGTCACTATTATGCCATCGAGGAAGGCTCGAATCTGGCGGTCGCATCGGCGGTGCGCGATCACTACAAACCGCAGGGGCCGACCGACATGGTGCCGGCGGCGCCGGTGACGCTGGCGGTGGCGATCGCCGACAAACTCGACACCCTGATCAGCTTCTGGGCCATCGACGAGAAGCCGACCGGCTCGAAGGATCCGTTCGCGCTGCGGCGCGCGGCGCTGGGCATCATCCGCCTGGTGCTCGACAATGGGCTGAGGCTGAGACTTCTGTCGCTCATGGAGTGGTATCGCAAGCGGCTCCTGCCGAGCCTGCCGCGCGGCTCGAGCGCCAATTTCGATGCCGCCAATCTCCTCGACTTCTTCGCCGACCGGTTGAAGGTGCATCTGCGCAGCGAGGGGGCGCGGCATGATCTGATCGATGCGGTGTTTGCGCTCGGCGGCCAGGACGACCTCACCATCATGGTTAGGCGGGTCGAGGCGCTGGCCCGGTTCCTCGACAGCGACGATGGGCAAAACCTGCTCGCTGGTGTGCGACGCGCTTCCAACATCCTCAAGATCGAAGAAAAGAAGGATGGACGGTGCCATGACGGCGTGCCCGACAAGAACCTGCTGGTGCAGGGCGAGGAGAAGGCGCTGGCATCAGCCATCGACCGCACCGAGGCGCAGGCCAAGGTGGCGATCGCGAACGAGGATTTCGAGGCGGCGATGCGCGCAATCGCCAAGCTGCGCGCGCCGGTCGATGCATTTTTTGACAAGGTCACGGTCAATGCCGACGATCCGAGCTTCCGCGAGAACCGGTTGAGGCTGCTCAGCCGGATCCGCGCGGCCACTCTGGCGGTTGCTGACTTTGCCCGGATTGAAAGGACGTGACGATGGCGGCAGCGAAATGGGTCTATTGCTTTGGTGGCGGGAAGTCGGAGGGCGACGCCTCGATGCGCAATCTGCTCGGCGGCAAGGGCGCCAACCTGGCGGAGATGGCCAATCTCGGCGTGCCGGTGCCGCCCGGCTTCACCATCACGACGGAGATCTGCACCGAATTCTATCGCTCCGGCCAGAATTATCCGGAGGGGCTCGAGCGCCAGGTCAGTGCCGCGGTCGAGGCGATCGGCGAGGAGGTCGGCTCGCGCTTCGGCGATGCGGAGAGACCGCTGCTGGTGTCGGTCCGCTCGGGTGCCAGAGTGTCGATGCCTGGGATGATGGACACCGTGCTCAATCTCGGCCTCAATGACGCGACGGTCGAGGGGCTGGCGCGGCGCTCGGGCGACCGGCGCTTTGCCTATGACAGCTATCGTCGCTTCATTCAGATGTATTCCGATGTGGTGCTCGGCGTCGAGCACCGTGCCTTCGAGGACATATTGGAGGAGTTCAAGGACGCCGAGAACGTCGTGCTCGACACCGATCTCACGGCCGAGAACTGGGCCGACATCATCGACCGCTACAAGGCCCAGGTCGAGGAAGAGACCGGCCGGCCGTTTCCGCAGGATGTGAACGAGCAGCTGTGGGGTGCGATCTCGGCGGTGTTTCAGTCGTGGCAGTCGGCGCGCGCCGTCACCTATCGGCGGCTTCACCGCATCCCCGAGGATTGGGGCACGGCGGTAAGCGTGCAGGCGATGGTGTTCGGCAATATGGGCGACACCTCGGCAACCGGTGTCGCCTTTACCCGCAACCCCTCGACGGGGGAGCACGAGCTCTATGGCGAGTTCCTGGTCAACGCCCAAGGCGAGGATGTGGTTGCGGGGATCAGGACGCCGCAAAACATCAGCGAGGCGGCGCGGGTCGCCGCCCAGACGGACGCGCCCTCGCTCGAGGAGCTGATGCCGGAGACTTTCCAGGGGCTGACAGCGATCTTCGATCGGCTCGAGCGGCACTATCGCGACATGCAGGATCTCGAATTCACCATCGAGAATGGCCGGCTGTGGATGCTGCAGACGCGTTCCGGCAAGCGCACGGCACGCGCAGCGCTCAAGATCGCCGTCGACATGGCCAATGAGGGCCTGATCAGCCGCGAGGAGGCGGTCGGCCGCATCGACCCGGCATCGCTCGATCAGCTGCTCCACCCAACACTCGATCCGAAGGCCCGGCGCGACATCATTGCGACGGGCCTGCCGGCTTCGCCGGGTGCGGCCACCGGCGCCATCGTGTTCGATCCCGACGAGGCCGAGAAGGCCAAGGCGCAGGGCAGGGGGGTCATCCTGGTGCGGGTGGAAACAAGCCCGGAGGACATCCATGGCATGCATGCGGCGGAAGGAATCCTGACGACCCGCGGCGGCATGACCTCGCATGCCGCAGTGGTTGCCCGCGGCATGGGCAAGCCCTGCGTGTCGGGGGCGGGCGGGATTTATGTCGACCAGGCCGGCGATCAGATGACGGCCCAGGGACAGGTGCTGAAGAAGGGTGAGATCATCACCATCGACGGGTCGACCGGCCAGATCATGCGGGGGCAGATCCCGACGATCAAGCCGGAGCTATCGGGCGACTTTGCCACGCTGATGGAGTGGGCCGATCAGCTGCGCGGCCTCGGCATCCGCGCCAATGCCGATACGCCGGCCGACGCGCGGCTGGCGCGCGAGTTTGGGGCGGAAGGAATCGGGCTGTGCCGCACCGAGCATATGTTTTTCGATGCCGAGCGGATCGCCGCGGTGCGCCAGATGATCCTCGCCTCGACGCCGGACGGACGGCGGGCGGCGCTGGCCAAAATTCTGCCGATGCAGCGGCAGGATTTCATTTCGCTGTTCGAGATCATGGCCGGACTGCCGGTGACGATCCGGCTGCTCGACCCGCCGCTGCATGAGTTCCTGCCGGCGGACGACGAGGTGGAAGAGGTGGCGCGGGCGATCGGCGCCGATCCGGCAGCGCTGGCGGCGCGGGTGGCCGAGCTTCGCGAGTTCAATCCGATGCTCGGCCATCGGGGGGTGCGGCTCGCGATCTCCTACCCCGAGATCGCCGACATGCAGGCGCGGGCCATTTTCGAGGCGGTGGTGGAGGTCGCCAGACGCACCGGCACGCCGCCGATCCCGGAAGTGATGATCCCGTTGATCGCGACGCGCGCGGAATATGATGTGGTGGCGGAGCGGATCGCCGTGGTGTGCCGTGAGGTCGAAGCGTCGTCCGGCACCTCGATCCACTATCTCTGCGGCACCATGATCGAGCTGCCGCGGGCCTGTCTCAGGGCGGCGGAAATCGCCGGGTCGGCCGAATTCTTCTCCTTCGGCACCAATGACCTGACCCAGACTTGCTTCGGAATCAGCCGCGACGACTCGGCGCGATTTCTTGGCGAATACACCGCCAAGGGAATTCTGCCGCAGGACCCGTTCATCTCGATCGACCAGGAGGGTGTCGGGGAGCTGGTGCGCATGGGGGTGGAACGCGGGCGTAGTGCGCGGACCGATCTCAAGCTCGGCATTTGCGGCGAGCATGGCGGGGATCCAGCATCGATTCGCTTCTGCCATGAGGTCGGGCTCGACTATGTCTCGTGCTCGCCTTATCGCGTGCCGATCGCGCGGCTGGCCGCAGCACAAGCGGTGCTCAAGCGCGACGAATGAATTGAGGCGAAAAAATGTGCCGCCCGCGGCTGGCAGGCCGGCGCATGATTGCAATCACAAAGTGAAGGTAATCCACCAAGACCCGAGTTTTTCCAACCAAGGGTCGTATTAACGTTTGCCCGTTAAGGTTAACCCGTGCTAAAGCCATAGAAGGTATTTTCGTGGGGTGTGCGAGTCAGTTTCCGGCTTGGGGCAGGGTTGCTGGGTCGCTAAATACCGAGGGGTCAGGTGAACTCGTACGACCGCGTTGTTCGGCCGTCTCAAGACGTCTCCAGCCTTCATCCGGAGGCCGAGTCGGAGTTCTCCATCTCGCAAGTTCTTTCCTATGTTCTGGGCGGCATCTCGCTGGTCGCCGCTTTTGCCTTCGCCGGTCACTATATGGGCCAGAATGCGGTGGCGCGAAGCCTGCCGGAGCTCGAGTTGCTGGCGGTCGAGACGTCGCCGGTGTCGAGCATCTCGACCAAGGGATCGATGCTCGAGATGCCGTTCAAGCTCGAGGCGCTGCCGGTCAGCGTCAGGCACGACGAGCAGATGGTTCAGCTGGCGACCAAGGGGGATTTTTTCATCGAGGAGACGATCCTGCCGCGCGAGGACGATTCGCCGCGGCTCGCCAATCTCCCGGTGACGCCGCCGGCATGGAAGCTCGAGGAGTCCTTCAAGCTCAAGCGCGAGCTGAAGAATCAGGTTCTTGCCGAGCGCAAACAACGGCTGGCCGAGCAGTCCTGTCTTGCCACTGCCGTCTATTATGAGGCCCGCTCGGAGTCCGAGCTCGGCCAGCTTGCGGTGGCCAAGGTCATTCTCAACCGGGTTCGTGATCCGGCCTATCCCAAGACGGTTTGCGGCGTGGTCTATCAGGGCGCCGACAAGGGCCATGGCTGCCAGTTCTCCTTTGCCTGCGACGGGCGGGCCGAGCAGCCGCGATCGGGCAAGGACTGGCAGGAAGCAAAGCAGATCGCCAATCGGGCGATGGCCGGCGAGGCTGACGTCAAGATTGTCTCGACCGCCACCCATTATCACGCCGACTATGTCCAGCCGCGCTGGGCAGGCACGATGAAGCGCCTTATAAAGATCGGGCGACATATCTTCTACCGCGACAGTTGACCGAAGCCGATCCTCGTCCGCTCGTTGGCGTGAGCACCGTGGTGCATCATGACGGGAAGGTGCTGCTGGTCGAACGCTCCAAGCCCCCCTGGCAGGGTCGATGGTCGCTCCCGGGCGGTCATGTCGAATGGGGCGAGACGCTGCGCGACGCAGCGGTCCGCGAGGTTCTGGAAGAAACAGGCATCACCATCGCGATCCTGGGCCTGGTCGATACGATCGATGTCATCAACCGGGATGAAGGCGGGGCGGTGCGGTCCCACTATGCGCTGACCGTGTTTCTGGGGCGGCTCATCAGCGGCGTGCCGCAGCCCGGGAGCGATGCGGCGGCGGTGATGTGGGCCGATCCTGCGCAGCTCATGGAGCTGCCGCTCCTTCCCGGAACCCGCGAGGCGGTGCAGCGCGCGCAGGCAGTAGGGAAGAGCACCGTTCACGGCCTATTGCCTAATGCCTAATGCCTCCTTGGTCCGCTACCGGGCGAGAGCGAAGGTCCCTGCGATGTTAACCTTCCCGCAAGGTCGCCGCTGCGCCGGGCGTGGTCGATTTGCTAAAGTTGAAAGTATCGCGCGCACCGGTGGGACGGCAGTCGCGCATTAATGGGGAGCGCGCCGGTGGGCTCGACGACATGCAAAATGGCCGATGCCATCGACAGCCTGCAGCAGGAACGGGAGCCGCGGCATGCGGCTCTGCGCTACATTCTCGATGCTTGGGAGGAAGCGATCCATGACGGTATCGATCCCGACTGCATTGCCACCGCGGCGATCTTTGCCGCGCTCTCCGACATGATCGCAACCTATGGCGAGGAGCCAGTGGCGAAGATGGCGGAGCGGCTGTCGGAACGCATTCGGATGGGCGAGTTCACCATCGCCCCAACATGCAGTAGGCAGTAGGCAGTAGGCAGTAGGCAGTAGGCAGTAGGCATAGCGCCACTCACGGCCTATTGCCTACTGCCCATTCTTCTCACAGATCGACGACGACGCGGCCGCGGACCTTGCCGGCGACGATCTCCTCGGCGACCAGCGGAACGTCGTCGAGCGGGATCTGGCTGGTGATCACCCCGAGCTTCTTGAGGTCGAGATCGCGGGCAAGGCGCGACCAGGCGCGCTCGCGACGGTCGGTGGGGCACATGACCGAGTCGATGCCAGCGAGCGTGACGGCGCGCAGGATGAAGGGCCCGACCGATGTCGGCAAGTCCATGCCCTGGGCCAGCCCGCAGGCGGCGACGGCGCCTCCATAGTTGATCTGCGACAGCACATTGGCGAGGGTGGTCGAGCCGACCGAGTCGATGGCACCGGCAAAACGCGCCTTGGCGAG
>JBKOZY010000393.1:0-7540 GCA_046726135.1 Pseudomonadota bacterium
GTTCTGTTTGGGGGCCGTTCTGTTGCTGATTTTACTGGTCCTTCTCGCAAAGCCGCAGTGAACCTGGTTTTCCAGCGTTATATTTTGAAACACCAATTGATTTTGCCCCCCCAACTGCGACTGTTAGCAATGAATTCACACCTGACGCAGGTCCACACTGAGTCGGTGATTTGGGGAGGCCACGCTGGTCCAGAACAGCGCGGTCGGAGCGGGTCGCGGAGGGGTCGTCGTGCGGGTCGAAACGACGTCGGGGATCATTATACGCGCGGATCGGGCAGCTGTCTTGGCGCCCACGCCGCGAACCAACATCGGTCTTCAGCAGCAAAACGGTCCCTTTGGGACACTGTGGCAGGCCCTCGACTATGCGGCCCGCGGCAGAACCGGCATGAACTTCTACAGCAGCCGCGGGCTGCTCGAGCATGCCATTCCCTATGGCGAGCTCCGGGAGCGCGCCGTAAGCACTGCCAATCGCCTGATCGCGGCCGGTTTTCGCCGCGGCGATCGGGTGGCGGTGGTTGCCGAGACCACCCCGTCCTTCATGGAGGTGTTCTTCGGCTGCCAATATGCCGGCCTGGTGCCGTGCCCGGTTCCCTACAGCATGTCGGTCGGCGGCAAGGACACCTATGTCGAGCGCATCGCCGGCATGTTCCGCAGCGCCAAGGTCTCGGCAGCGATCACCGCTCCCGAGTTCCTCGACCATCTCACCGCGGCTGCCGGTCCGTGCGGCAGCATTCGCGTGCTCACCCATGGCGAGCTCAACGAGCTGCCCGCCTCCGGCCAGCAGCTCGAGCCGTTTCGCCCCGATGAGGCGGCCTATATCCAATATTCCTCCGGCTCGACCTCGGCGCCCAAGGGGGTGCTGATCTCGCAGCGGGCGATCTGCGCCAATTCCTTCGGCATCCTGGAGCACGGGCTCCAGTTCAAGGAAGGCGATCGGGCGTTCTCCTGGCTCCCGCTCTATCACGATATGGGCCTGGTCGGCTTCTGCATCTCGCCAGTGGTGGCGCAGGGCAGCATCGACTATCTCGCCACCTCGGCCTTCGCCCGCCGTCCTGGCCTGTGGCTGAAGCTGATGTCGGAGAACCAGTGCACCATCGCCTATTCGCCGTCCTTCGGTTATGACCTGGCAGCCCGCCGCGCCGGCGTCGATGTCAAGGGCCTCGACCTGGCCCAGTGGCGCATCGCCGGCATTGGCGGCGACATGGTGCGGCCGGAGATTCTCGAGGCCTTTGCCGAGGCGCTGGCCCCGGCCGGGTTCGACCGCCGCGCCTTCCTGCCGAGCTACGGCATGGCCGAGACAACGCTTGCCATCACCTTCGGCGACCTTGACCGGGCGCCGCGCATCGATGTCGTCGACCGGGCGCGCTACAAGCTGCGCCGCATCGCCGCCCCGGCGTCGCCGGCCTCGCGCGAGATGCCGGGTCGGACCCGCGCCTTCGTCGCCTGCGGCCGCCCGCTTCCCGGCCATGAGCTCGTCGTCGTCAATGACAAGGGCCGGCCGCTGTCCGATCGCGAGATCGGTCATATCCTGATCCGCGGCCCGAGCGTGATGGCCGGTTATTTCGCCAACCGCCAGGCCACCGACGAGGTGATGAGCACCGACGGGTTCCTGCGCACCGGCGATATGGGCTACTGGCTCGATGGCGAGATCGTCATCACCGGCCGCGCCAAGGACCTGATCCTGCTGAACGGCCGCAACATCTGGCCGCAGGACATCGAATGGGCTGTCGAGCAGCTCGAGGATGTGCGCAGCGGTGATGTCGCGGCCTTTGCCGTCGAGGCCGACGAGGGCGAGGACAAGGTGATCGTTCTGGTCGAATGCCGCACCGGCGATCCCCTGGAGCTCGAGCAGCTCCGCGCCAAGGTCGCCCGCCGGGTCCGCGAGGTTGCCGGAATCGACTGCGAGGTGCTCCTCGTGGCGCCCCGCACCCTGCCATTCACCTCTTCTGGGAAGCTGTCGCGCTCGGGCGCCAGGCAGCGCTACCTTCAGGGCCTCGCCGACATCGCGCTGGCGTCCCCTGGCAATGTCGCGGTCGCCGCGGAAATGGCAGTCACGCAGTAATTTCGGTCGGGCGCAGCGGCGCCCGACAAACGCTCCAATCGGGGAGCATCTGAGGCGGGCACGGCGCCCGTGTCAGGGCCGGGCGCTTTTGCCGCGTGGGACATCATGCTCTTATGACCACAGTCGCGATCACCGGCGGAACGGGCTTTATCGGCCGCCATGTCATTGCCGCGCTGACCGGATCGGGACAATCGCTGCGTCTCCTGATGCGCAACCCGGTGCCCGGCACCCCCGGTGGCGCCAATGCCGAGATCATCCGCGGCTCGCTGGCCGATCGTGACGCTCTGGCGCGCCTGGTGGCGGGCGCCGACGCCGTCATCCATTGCGCCGGCGCCATCAGCGCACCCGACCGCTCCGCCTACGCGTCATCCAACATCGACGGCACCCGCACTCTGGCCGCTGCCGCCGCGGCGGCAGGTGTGCGCCGCTTCGTGCATTTGTCATCGATCGCTGCCCGCGAGCCCGCCCTCACCGACTATGCCTGGAGCAAGGCCGAGAGCGAGACGACGCTCGCCGCCGAGCTGCCGGCCTCGTGCTCCGTCATCCTGCGGCCTCCCGCCGTCTACGGCCCGGGTGACCGCGCCACGCTGCCACTGATCCGCCAGCTCCTCCAGCCTCTGGTCATCCTGCCGGTGGCGGCCGACCAGCGGGTCTCGTTGATCTTCGTCCGCGATCTCGCTGCGGCGATCGCCACGGTCGCCGGCGCCCAGTCATGCCCAAGCGGTCCCTTCGAGCTTTCGGACGGCACGTCCGGCGGCTATTCCTGGCCGGACCTGGTCCGCGAAGCGGCGCGCCATTCCGGCCGCTCGCCGCGCATCCTGTTCCTGCCGCCGTCTCTCGCCAGGCTGACCGCCCAAGCCGCAATGCTCGCCGCCCGGCTGAGCGGCGGGCTGCCGATGCTGACCGTGGACAAGCTTCCCGAGCTCTATCATCGCGACTGGGTGAGCCACGCCGAGGGGCTCGATGCAGTGACCGCCTGGCGGCCGCGCGTCGCCTTTGCCGAAGGGCTGGCGACAACCCTCGATTGGTACGTTCGCGAAGGATGGTTGCCTCGCACCCGTCCGGCGACTAGAAACCCGCTCGGTCACGGTCAACAGCAAGGGGGGCGGCGATGAGCGTCAGCGATCCTGCCATTTTCGCCAAAATCTGCGAATTGCTGCAACCCTTCAACAAGAAGGGTGTGGCGCTCGAACCGGATCTCGAGATCATGACCGGCCTTGAAATCGACTCGGTTGCGGTAATGGATTTCGTGATGGAGGTTGAGGATCACTTCGACATCGACATTCCTCTCAACGTGCTTTCCGAAACCCGCTCCATCGAGGACCTGGTGAAGGTCGTCGAGGAGCGCACCATGCGGGCGGCGTGATCATGCAGGACCTCTTCGAAAAGCATCGCAGTCTGGGCGAGCGCGGGGCAGCGCTCGGACGCTTCGGGACCAATCCATTGGCGGTGAGCAACAGCCAAGTAATCTCGCCGACCCGCGCCATCATCAACGGGCGCGAGACCATCCTCGCCGGCACCAACAACTATATGGGGGTGACCTTCGACCCCTCCTGCATTGCTGCCGGGCAGCAGGCGCTTGCCGCGTTTGGCACCGGCACCACCGGCTCGCGCATCGCCAATGGCACCTACGACATGCATTTGGCGCTTGAGCGCGAGATCGCCGACTTTCTCGGACGGCGCCATTGCATCGTCTTCTCGACCGGCTACCAGGCCAATCTTGGCATGATCGCCGGCCTCGCCGGGCCCAAGGACACCATTTATCTCGACGCCGATTCGCATTCCTCGATCTATGACGGATGCACCCTGTCGCGCGCTCAGCTTGTCCGCTTCCGCCACAATGATCCCGAGGATCTCGATCGCCGCCTTGCCCGCGCCGACAATGAAGGCGGCCGGCTGGTGGTGCTCGAGGGCATCTACTCGATGGTTGGCGACCGACCGCCGCTTGCCGAGTTCATCGAAGTGAAGCGCCGCCGCGGCTTCCAGCTTCTCGTCGATGAAGCGCATTCCTTCGGCGTACTCGGCCGCCATGGCCGCGGCCTCGCCGAGGAGGCCGGGCTCGAGGAGGAGTGCGACTTCATTGTCGGCACCTTCTCCAAGAGCATCGGTGCCATTGGCGGCTTCGGCGCCGGCAACCACCCGATGTTCGAGCTGCTGCGCTACGCCATGCGGCCTTATATGTTCACCGCCTCCTCGTCGCCTGCCAGCATCGCCACTTCGCTCCAGGCCCTGCGCGTCCTCAAGGGCAAGCCGGAATTGCGCGAGCGCATCGCCGCCAATTCCGTGCGGCTGTTCAACGGCTTCCGGGCGCTTGGCCTGGTCACCGGCTGCGACGTGCCGAGCCCGGTCGTCGCCGTCCGCTGCCCCGACGAGTTGTCCTGCTACGCCATGTGGAACCAGCTTCTCGACCATGGCGTCTACGTCAACATGGCGATCCCGCCGGGCACCCCGGGTGGGCTCTGCCTGCTCCGCTGCTCGGTTTCCGCCGCCCACGCCACCAGCGACATCGACGAGATCATCGCGCTGTTCGGCGCGGTGGTGTCGAAGGGCTCGCGACGGGTGGTGAACGGCTGACCGTTACTGCACGGTCTCGGCGCGGAAGGCGATGGCCGCGCCCACCGCCGAATAGGCGATCAGCGGAATCCACGCGGCGATCCACGGCGTGATCATTCCTGTCTCGCCCATGGTCATCGAGATTCCCTCGAAGATCGAATAGGTGAAGCCGATGGCGAGGCCGATCATGAAGATCGGCCCGCCGGCGCCGCTGCGGCGGAACCGCACCGCCAGCGGCAGGCAGATCGCGATCATCAGCCAGGCAGTGAGCAGCATGCTGACCCGGCGGTGCCACCAGGTCTCGTAGACATAGGCCGGCCGGATCCCGAAGCCGGCATTGCGGATGAAATAACCGAGATCGCCGATGCTCATCTCCTCCGGATCGCCGGAGCGCGACCCGGCCGCCGCCGGCCGCATCGCCCCCGAATAGACCAGCCACTTGACACGGGCAGGCCGCGCCGCCTCCGCCGTATAGATCACCACATCCTCGAGCATCCAGCGATGATCCTTGAGCGTCGCATGCGATGCCATGATCTGTTCTTCCAGCATGCCGGTGGCGTTGCGGCGGAAGATAATGACATTGTCGAGCCGGCTGGCCGAGGCATTGGCCTTGCCGGCGCGCAGGATGTCATTGCCCGATCTGAGCCAGATCGGGTCGCCTTCGCCGACCGCGAGCTTCTTCTTGCTGTAGTCGCCGATCCCCCAGTCGACCAGCGCCGGCGTCACCCGCGGCACCGCCTGATCGACGATGAGGAAGTGAAGACCGCCGAGCGTCAGCCCGACCGGCATCAGCATGAGAACGAGCCGATAGGGGGACACCCCGGTCCCCCAGATCGCTGCCAGCTCGTTGCGCGCCGACAGCTCGACCAGCGTCAGCAGCACCGCGAGCAGCGCGCACACCGCCACGAAGGTCGCTGCCGTGACCGGCCATAGCAGGAGCGCATACTCCGGGATCGCGATGATCTTGTTGCCGCCAGCCTTGAGGATGTCGTCGACCAGCGTGAACACCTGAAGCGTGATGACGAAGCCGGTGATGCCGACCAGAAAGGCAAGGAACCGCATGAGGATCATCCGGCTCAGCATCCAGCCGATGATGCTCATTGCGCGAGCCCCTGCGGCGCCAGCCGCTTCCACATGCCACCGGTGAACGCGGTCAACGACTGGACCACCGGCTCGAGCCGGTCGCGCTTCAAGCGGAAGCTTGCATTCCAGAACCGCCAGAAGGCAAAGACGGCGAGCGCCGCGAAGGGAATCCATAAGGTGATCCAGGGCGAAACGCCGGCAACCGCGGTGGCGACCGCCCCTTGCTCGATCGTTTCGTAGAACACTCCGAGCAGCACCGCGGCAATGACGAAGCGCCACGCCCGCGGATTGCGCCGCGACCCGATGGCGAAGGGGAGCGCCAGAAACGGCAGCACCATGATCGTCGCGGCAATCACGATGCGCTTGTGAAACTCGCCGCGCGCCTCGTTGATCTTGAATCCTTTCGGGTCATTGGCGAGCTTGGCGGCAAGCTCGGTCAGCGTGAGCTCGCGGTTGCTCTGGCCGCGCGGTCGGAATGTCACCGGATCATCGCTGCCGAGCGGCGTGTCGGCAGTGGAGAAAGCGCCGACGGTCGGCGGCGGGAGCGGGGAGTTGCCGGTGGTGTCCGGCATTTGTGCGATCTCGAGCCGGTTGCCGCTTTCGAGCCGCAGCACGGGACGTCCCGTCTCGGGAAGCTGCACCAGCGTGCCGCGGGCTGCCGTGATCGTCTCGGCTCCCTTGTCGGAGCGGTTCTCGAACAGAAAGATCCGCTCGAACGCCGCATCGCCACGCTTCAGCTTGTCGAGCATGAAGGTCCGTTTGCCGGCCTGCATGAACACGCCTTCCTCGGCGAGATAGAAGACGTCGACATTTTCCACCGTGTTGATCAGGGCGCGATACGCATAGAGCGCGAAAGGCTGAAGCCAGCCGAACATCAGCAGCGAGAAGGTGCACATCACGGCCGCGAGGATGATCAGCGGCCTGACGAGCTGGTGGAGACCAACCCCCGAGGCAAGGAAGGCGTCGAGCTCGCTCGAGCGCGACAGCCGGCTGAAACCGACCAGCAGGCCGAAATAAAGCGCCACCGGACCGGCGAGCCCCGCATAATGCGGCAGCCAGAAGGAGATCAGCTCGAACACGATCGAGAAGGAGTTCTTCTTGCCCATCGTCTCGGCAAGCACGATGACCAGCCGCTCGGCGACCAGGATGAGCAGACCCACCAGCATCGCCGTGAGCAGCGGCGCCGTGACCTGCCGCAACACATAGCGCTCGAAGATGCGGAGCGGATGATATCTCAAGCGGATGGTCCCCATGGCCGATGCGACATGATCAGCGACCGTCAAGGCTGAATTGCGTTTCGTCCGTCAAAGCCCGGCTCGCGGGATCGTAGCGCCTGACCCGTGCCTCGCAGCGCCACACCCCGTCCTGGCGCCTGATCTGGTAAAGATACCATGCGGCCGGCGGATGGCGGGAGGCGCCATTGGCCGACGCCGATGCCGTGCCGACCACATGCACCGGACCGTGGCGCGAGTCGATCGAGACCAGCGAATCGGTATGGTTGTGGCCGTGCAGCACGAGTTCGGCTCCCTCGGTTTCGAGCACTGTTTGGAGCGCAGCGGCATCCAGCAGCTCCTTGCGCGGCTTGGTCAGGCCGGGGAGCGGCGGGTGATGGATGAGCAAGATGCGGTAAAAGCCGCGCTTGCGCAGCTCGCCGAGGATTTCCGCCAGCTTTTCGATTTGGGAATTGCCCATCCGCCCGGTGGCATAGCCGATCGGCTGAGGCAGCGCCGTCGAGACCCCGATCAAGGCAATATTGCGGCGCTGGCGCACGAAGGGAAACGGGTTGGCGAGCCCCCCGGTGCCCTGCGCCCCCGCCATCCGCAGATCCCCGGACATATAGTC
>JBKOZY010000394.1:0-9070 GCA_046726135.1 Pseudomonadota bacterium
CCGTCGCGCACCACGAAGCCTGGATGGCCCTTATCGACGAGGAAGGCCGTGATGAGCTTCTTCTTGCCGCGCGGCGTGTCCTCTTCGCCCGAAGCGGCAAAGAGGATGACGAAATCGGCGACATCGGCATGGCTGATGAAGTGCTTGACGCCATTGATGACGAAATCGGAGCCGTCGCGGACGGCCGAGGTCTTCATGCTGCGGATGTCGGAGCCGGCGCCCGGCTCGGTCATGGCCAGGCAGTCGGATTTCTCGCCGCTGACGCAGGGCAGGAGATAGCGCTGCCGCTGCTCGCCGACACAGGCCATGAGGATGTTCGAAGGTCGCCCGACACAGCTCCAATGGAGGGCGAAATTGGCCCTGCCGAGCTCCTTCTCGTAAAGCACCCAGCTCACCGTATCGAGACCGGCGCCCCCGACCTCGGCCGGCATGTTGGCGGCATAGAGCCCGGCGTCGATCGCCTTGCTCTTCAGCTCGTCCCGCAATTCCGGCCGGAGCTCGCCGGTGCGCTCGACCTCGCTCTCGTGGGGGTAGAGCTCGTTCTCCACGAAGGCACGGGTCGTCTCGACGATCATTCGCTGTTCTTCGGTCGGGGCAAAATTCATGGCCGACAATCCCTTGCTCGACGGCACCTTGGCCGGTCACTCGGTATGATATGTCTCGGTATTGCCATCGGCGGCAATCGCCTGGCCGGAAATCATCGCCGCCGCCGGCGAGACCAGGAACAGGGCGAGCGCGGCAATCTCCTGCGGGCGCACGAAGCGATTGAGCGACACGCCCTTGGTGTATTCGGCGCGAAGCTCCGCCTGGCTGCGTCCCGAGGTGTGCGATTCGGCGGCGATCACGCGATCCATCCGGTCGCCCTCGACAGCTCCTGGGCAGATGGCATTGACGCGGATTTTCCAGCGGCCGACCTCGATGGCGAGCGATTTGGTGAGGCCGATCACTCCCCATTTGGCGGCTGCGTAAGGAGTGCGGAAGGGCAGACCGTAGAGGCCGGCGGTCGAGGAGATGTTGATGATGCTGCCCGAGCGCTGGTCCTTCATCACCGGCACGGCGCGGCGGCAGGTCAGGAATTGCGAGTCGAGGCAGACGGCCAGGCATTCGCGCCAGCCCTCGAAGTCCATGTCCTCGACGGTGGCGGTCGGCCCGGCGATGCCGGCATTGTTGATGAGAACATCGAGGCCGTCGACGGTGTCCACCGTATCGTCGAACCAGGTGTCGATCGCATCCTCGTCGCGGACATCGACGGGCGTGGTGACGATGTCGGGATAGTCGTCATTGAGCCGCGACAGCGCTTCCTCGTCGATATCGCTGGCGTGGACACGGTGTCCTTCATCGGCGAAGGCGCGGGCGATCGATGCACCGATGCCGGTTCCGGCAGCCGTGATCATCACCCGCAGCTTGCTCATCTGAGCGCCCTACGACCGTTGCCGTCGGACGCCGATGCAACGGGTTTGCGCCGCCTCGCCGGCTTCGGCTTGTGCACACGCATGATGCGGCCGAGCTCCGCCGGCCTGTCGAGCACGCGATGAGCCTCGGCGATGGCCGCGAGCGCCGCGGTCTGCTCGGGCGGAATCGGGCTTGCCTTGGCGGCCTTGGAGTCGACATGGAGCAGCATCTGCTCGGCGGTGGCGACCAGCTCGCGGCGGCAGAACATGCGATGGAACAGATGCATGCGCTTGTCGTCGAAACCGATCAGAAGGGTCTCGACTGCGACGGCTTGGCCGGCCTTCAGCTCGCGGAAGAAATTCATATGAGTCTCGACCGTGTAGAAACTGCGTCCCGATGCGCGATAGCTCTCGTCGTCGTCGATGAAGCGGAACAGAATATCGGTGGCCTCGCCGAAGGCAGTGAGGTAGGCCGCCTCGGTCATGTGGCCATTATAGTCGAGCCATGAGGGATCGACAGTTCCCTTCCAGCTCTTGAGCGGAGCGGCGACCTTGGCGCCGGGCTTCCAGCGCTTGACGGGCTTGGGCTCGGCCCTTGCGGCTTCGTCCTCGCGAGCAAGCGCAAGGCCGGCACCGATCCGGTGCTGCTTCAGGAGCCGCAAGAGATCGACGAGGACGTCGTTGCGCTTGGCCTCGATCTCGGCCACCGAGCGCCCCGCGGCCTGGGCCTCGCAGCCCTCGATCAGCCGACGTTCCAGCTTGTCGCTCCATTTGGGATAGCGCAGATCGGTCCAGGGCAGCTCCAGGCTCGGGTCGAACTGGCGGATGAAGTCGCGCATGCCGCCCGGTCCGCCCGCCAGATGATAGGTCATGAACGACCCCATGAAGGCCCAGCGCAGCCCGGCCGAGTGGGTGATGGCATCGTCGATGTCGCCGGTCGAGCCGACATCCTTGTTCAGGCAGTGCAGCGCCTCCCGCCACAGCGCCTCCTGCAGGCGATCGCAGATATAGCCAGGGATCTCCTTTTTCAGCCGGAGCACGTGCATGCCGATCGAGGTGTAGAAGGCGCCCGCCCGATCCATGAAGGCGGCGCTGGTCTCCTTGCCGGGAACGGTCTCGACAAGCGGCAGGAGGTAGACCGGGTTGAACGGGTGGCCGATCAGCACCCGCTCGGGATGGGGGCATTGCGACTGCAGCCGCGACGGCAGGAATCCCGACGACGAGGATGCGATGATGACGTCGGGCCGGGCGATCTCGCCGATCTCGCGGAACAGGCGGATCTTCAGCTCTTCGCGCTCGGGGGCTGCCTCCTGGACGAAATCGGCGGCCTTCGCCATGTCGCGCAGCGAGGTGGTGAAGGTGAGCCTGCCGAGGCTGGCCGGCTTGCGGCCGAGAAGCCGCTCCATGGACGGCCAGGCAACGTCGATGGCCGCCTTGAGCTTCGCCTCGGCGGCCGGCGCCGGGTCGAAGGCAATGACGTCGATGCCGCGGATGAGGAGCCGGGCAGCCCAGCCGGCACCGATCAGACCGGTGCCGGCGACGCCGACAGTTGCGACTTCGCCCATGGGATCACCGCTGCCGGAGCTTCAGAATGTCGCGGGCCTCGGCCGGATTGGCGACCGTGGCGCCGATCAGCTCGAGAATCTTGACGGCGCGCTCGACCAGGGTGCCGTTCGAGGCATAGACGCCCTTTTCGAGCCACAGATTGTCCTCGAGGCCGACCCGGACATGGCCGCCGAGAAATGCCGCCTGGGCGACCATGGGCATCTGGTTGCGGCCAATGCCGAACGCTGCCCAGATGGCGTTGGGCGGCAGCTCGCCGACCTGGTAGACCAGGGTCGCGGGGTTGCAGGGGGCGCCCCAGGGTATGCCCAGGCAGAGTTGGAACAGCGGCGGATCGTCGATCAGGCCCTCGGCGCAGAGCTGCTTGGCGAACCAGAGATTGCCTGAATCGAAGATCTCCATCTCGGGCTTGACGCCATAGGACTGGATGAGCCGGGCCAGCTCCCGGAGCTGCTGCGGGGTCTGGACGACAATGCCGTTGCCGTCGCCGAAATTGAGCGAGCCGCAGTCGAGGGTGCAGATCTCCGGCCGGAGCTCGGCAACATGGAGCAGCCGCTCGACGGGCCCGACCAGGTCGGTGCCCGGGCCGAAGCGCTTGGGCTCCTCGCCGGCGCCGATTTCCAGGTCGCCGCCCATCCCGGCGGTCAGGTTGATGATAACGTCCTTGTTGCGCTCGCGAACGCGCTCGACGACCTCCCGGTAAAGATGGACCCCTCGGGCGCCCTTCCCGGTCTCGGGATCGCGGACATGGCAATGGACCACGGCGGCGCCGGCCGCGGCGGCCTCGAGCGCCGATGCGGCGATGTCGCGTGGCTTCACGGGTATCGCCGGATGTCTGCCAACGGTGTCGCCCGCCCCGGTGACGGCGCAGGTGATGATGACCTTGGGATTCATGCGTCGTAGCTCCTCGCTCCCTAGAACTCGCCGGAGTTTAGGCAAGACCGGCGAGCGCACTTTGTCTTTTGCGACATAGGTTGAAAGCCCCACGCCATCATGCCGGAGCGGCAAGTCCGCGAGCGCGGGCATCGACGCCCTCGAGCTCCTTCAGGATCACTCCCGATATGCGCCAGGTGCCGTCGGGCTGGCGCTCGAAGGCATAGAGCGCCGTCCAGCTCTTGCCGGCCTTGTCGACAATGGTCACGACCTGGGTCGGGCGACCGTTCATTTCCGCGGTCACCGGACCAAAGGCGAAGCTCTGGGGATCGATGACCGGCTGGTAGCCGCGGCGGACCATCTCCATGAACACTTCCGGGCTGCCGAATTGGCGGTTGAGGGTGGGGGAGGCGAAGGAGAACGCCTTGACACCGTCACCACTCCGGAAAGCCTCGATCTGGCTCGAAATGATGCTCCGGAACGCCGTCTGGTCGCTATCGGAGACGGTCTGGGCGGCTGCCGGGCCGACGAGGCCGAGAACGATGAGCAGGACCAGCACTGCCTGACGGTGGAGCATGCAGCCTCCTTTCCGCGGTACGCTGCCAGAGCAGCTTACCGGGCATGATAGCGCAAGTCGCGAGGTTTGCTTGACCGCCCTGGGCAAGTGAAGCAAGCTTCCGGCACTAGCGGATTCCGCGGCCACACTGCCCAGGATTGGATAAAAAGGCGCTCAAAGTGGCCCCGCGGTCATCAGGGAGGATGGAATGCCCGCCGTGGCAATGACAGTGAATGGAAGCAAGGTTGCCGGCGACGTCGAGGGCCGGACCTTGCTGGTCGATTTTCTCCGGAACCAGCTCAACCTCACCGGCACCCATGTCGGCTGCGACACCAGCCAGTGCGGCACCTGCACGGTGCTGATCGACGGCCGGGCGGTCAAGAGCTGCACGGTGCTGGCAGCCTCCTGCGGCGGCACGGAAGTGACCACCATCGAAGGCCTGGCGCGGAACGGCAAGCTCCATCCGATGCAGGAGGCGTTCCGCGAGCATCACGGGCTGCAATGCGGCTTCTGCACCCCGGGCATGATCATGACCGCCGTCGACATGGTCAACCGCAAGGGCAAGTCGCTTTCCGAGGAAACGGTGCGCCATGAGCTCGAGGGCAATATCTGCCGCTGCACCGGTTACCACAATATCGTCAAGTCGATTCAGGCTGGCGCTTCGCGCATGTAGTCGCGACGCAGCCAGAAGCCAGGAGTTGAGATCATGACCGATACAGGGATCGGTGCCCGGGTGGCGCGCAAGGAAGACCAGCGCTTCATCATGGGAAAAGGGCGCTATGTGGACGACATCCACCTGCCGCGCGAGACCTATGCCTATTTTCTGCGCTCGCCGCATGCCCACGCCAAGATCGACGCGATCGATACGCGTGCTGCCCAAGCGGCGCCGGGCGTGCTGGCGGTGCTCACCGGCGAGGACGCGGCGAGCGACAAGATCGGCGGGCTGATCTGCGGCTGGATGATCCACTCGATGGACGGCTCGCCGATGAAGGCGGGTCCGCATCCGGTGCTGGCACAAGGCAAGGTGCGCTATGTCGGCGACCAGGTCGCCGTGGTGGTGGCCGAGACCCCGGCCCAGGCCAAATCGGCGGCAGAGCTCATCGATGTTTCCTATACGGAGCTCGATCCGGTGGTCGATCCGGCGGATGCGCCGGGCAACAAGAGCCTCGTCCATGACGGCATCGAGCGCAACACGGTGTTCGAGTGGTCGCTCGGCAACAAAGACGCGACCGACGCCGAATTTGCCAAGGCGGCGCATGTCACCAAGCTCGAGATCCGCAACAACCGCCTGATCCCCAATGCCATCGAGCCTCGGGCCGCCATCGGCGCCTATGATCCGGCGGAGGAGCATTTCACGCTGTACACCACCAGCCAGAACCCGCATGTGGCGCGCCTCGTCATCTCGGCCTTTGTCGGGATCGCGCCGGAGCACAAGCTTAGGGTGATCGCGCCGGATGTCGGCGGCGGCTTCGGCTCGAAGATCTTCATCTATGCCGAGGAGGTGGTGTGCCTGTGGGCATCGAAGCGGATCGGCGGCAGGCCGGTGCGGTGGACGGCGGAACGCTCGGAATCCTTCCTTTCCGATGCACATGGCCGCGACCATGTCACGACGGCGGAGCTCGCCTGCGACCGCGACGGCAAGATCCGGGCGCTGAGGGCGCACACCATTGCCAATATGGGGGCGTATCTGTCGACCTTCGCCTCGTCGGTGCCGACCTATCTCTATGCGACGCTGCTGTCGGGCCAGTACGACATTCCACAGATCTTTTGCGAGGTCGACGCGGTCTATACCAACACCGCGCCGGTCGATGCCTATCGCGGCGCCGGCCGCCCGGAGGCGACCTATGTGGTCGAGCGGCTGGTCGAGACGGCGGCGCGCGAGCTCAAGATCGACCCGGCGGAGTTTCGCCGGCGCAACTTCATCACCCAGTTCCCGCATCAGACGCCGGTGATCATGGCCTATGACGCGGGCGACTATCATGCCTCGCTCAACCGGGCGCTCGAGCTTGCCGATTTCAACGGCTTCGCCGCGCGCAAGGCGGAGTCGAGCCGCAATGGCAAGCTGCGCGGCATCGGCTATTCGGCCTATATCGAGGCCTGCGGCATCGCGCCGTCGGCGGCGGTGGGGTCGCTTGGCTGCGGCGTCGGCTTATGGGAATCGGCGGAGGTTCGGGTCAACCCGGTCGGCACGGTCGAGGTGCTGACCGGTTCGCACAGCCACGGCCAGGGGCATGAAACCACCTTTGCCCAGCTGGTGTCGGAGCGGCTCGGCATCGCCCTCGATCAGGTGTCCATCGTGCATGGCGATACCGACAAGGTGCAGTTCGGCATGGGCACCTATGGCTCGCGCTCGGGCGCGGTCGGCATGTCGGCCATCTCCAAGGCGCTCGACAAGATCGAAGCCAAGGCGCGCAAGGTCGCGGCCCATGTCATGGAGGCGGCGGAAGGCGATATAGAGTTCCGCAACGGCAGCTTCACGGTCAAGGGGACCGACCGCAAGATGGGCTTCGGCGAGGTGGCGCTCGCGGCCTATGTCGCGCATAAATTCCCCACCTCCGAAATCGAGCCGGGCCTCAAGGAGGGCGCGTTCCACGATCCGACCAACTTCACCTTCCCGGCCGGTTGTCACATTTGCGAGCTCGAGGTCGATCCCGAGACCGGCATCGTCACCATCGCCAAATGGACGGCGGTCGACGATTTCGGAACGCTGATCAACCCGTTGATCGTCGAAGGCCAGGTCCATGGCGGCATCGCCCAAGGGGTCGGTCAGGCGCTGACCGAGGGGGCGATCTATGACGAGGAATCGGGGCAGCTGATCACCGGCTCCTATATGGACTATTGCATGCCGCGAGCGTCGGACCTGCCCTCGTTCACCCTCGGTTTCGTCGAGACCAAATGCCCGTCCAACCCGCTCGGCATGAAGGGATGCGGCGAGGCCGGGGCGATCGCCGCGCCGGCGGCAGTGATGAATGCTCTGACCGATGCGCTGGGGGTCCGCGACCTGCCCATGCCGGCGACTCCGCAGGTCGTGTGGCAGGTTGCTTCCGCCCAGCAGGCGGCAGAGTGACGGCCATTAGAGAGGACGATTGCGATGTATGAGTTCAACTATCATCGGCCGGCGAGCATCGCCGATGCGGTGCGGCTGCTCGAGACCTCGGAGTCGGCCAAGGTCATGTCCGGCGGCCAGACGCTGATTCCGACCTTGAAGCAGCGCCTGGCGCAGCCTACCGACATCATCGACCTGACAGGGCTGAAAAACAGCGGCGTTGCGGTCTCAGGCAACATTCTCGCCATCAAGGCGGGGACCTGCCATGCCGAGGTGGCGGCGAGCCGCGAGGTGGCCAGGGCCATTCCGGCACTGGCGGCGCTCGCCGGCTGGATCGGCGACCCGCAAGTGCGTCACAAGGGCACGCTTGGCGGGTCGATCGCCAATAACGATCCGGCGGCCGACTATCCGGCGGCCGTGGTGGCGCTCAACGCCAAGGTCGTCACCACCGCGCGCAGCATCGAGGCCGACCGGTTCTTTACCGGCATGTTCGAGACGGCGCTCGGACCAAGCGAAATCGTCACTGCGGTGGAGTTCGCGATACCACAGCGCGCCGCCTATCAAAAGTTCCGCAACCCGGCGTCGCGCTATGCGATGGTCGGGGTATTCGTAGCGGATCATGGCGGCGGTAACGTCCGGGTGGCGGTCACCGGGGCAGGTCCTTGCGTGTTCCGGCAGCGGGACATGGAGGCGGCTCTGGCACAATCGTTCGCGCCCGACGCGGTGAAGGGCATTGCCACCGATCCCGGTACGCTGAACAGCGACATCCATGCCTCGGCCGAGTATCGCGCCCATCTCGTCGGGGTGATGGCCCGTCGCGCGGTCCAGGCGGCATTGGCGGGATAGGCGAAACCCCTGGTCGAGCCTCTCCCCAATTCGATCGATGCCACCGTCGCGCTCCTGTCGGGCGGCCGCTATGTGGCCGATCGGGCATTGGCGACGGTGGTGTTTCTCGGGCTCCGGATGGGACGCCCGATCTTCCTCGAGGGAGAGGCCGGCGTCGGCAAGACCGAGATCGCCAAGGTGCTGGCGGAGTCGCTGGGCCGACGCCTGATCCGGCTGCAATGCTATGAAGGGCTCGACGTCTCCAGCGCCGTCTATGAGTGGAACTATTCGGCCCAAATGATCGAAATCCGCCTCGCCGAGGCGGTCGGGATCAGCGATCGCGACCGCCTGCAGGAGGAAATATTCTCGTCGCGGTTTCTCATCCGCCGGCCTTTGCTGCAGGCGCTCGACGGCGTGCCGGGAGAAGCGCCGGTGCTCTTGATCGACGAGCTCGACCGCACCGATGAAGCGTTCGAGGCCTTTCTGCTCGAGGTCCTGTCGGATTTCCAGGTCACGGTTCCCGAGCTTGAGACCATCAAGGCGGCGGCGGCGCCGATCGTGGTCATCACCTCGAACCGGACCCGCGAAATCCATGACGCCCTGAAGCGGCGCTGTCTTTACCATTGGGTGTCCTATCCCGATGCCGAGCGCGAGCTCAAGATCATTCGGGCAAGGCTGCCAAACGCACCGGAAGCGCTGTCGCGCGAGATTGTCGGCTTCGTCCAGGCGTTGCGGGGGATGGAGCTTTTCAAACCGCCAGGCGTTGCCGAGACACTGGACTGGGTGGGTGCGCTTACCGAGCTCGATGCGATTGCC
>JBKOZY010000395.1:0-2901 GCA_046726135.1 Pseudomonadota bacterium
GGGGTGGGGCTAACGATCTCGTCGCCAGTGCAGCTCGCCAGAAAAAATGTGGCGCTAGGACCTCTACCCCCTAGGACCTCTACCCCCCCGCGGCCGAAGCAACGGGACTCCGCCAAGGGGACGATGGGGGTCGTGTTAACCCACTCAACATCGGCGGAGAAGGTCTCGACATCAGCAGAGCACCAGCCGAGAAAAATTATCGCGCTAGGACCTCTACCCCCATCTGCGGGTCGATGCGAGCGAAGTCAATGGTTTTTCGGCAACTTACTGTTGCTTAACCTCGTGATTGTTCCCCTCATCAGTAATAGCGCCAATGCTTTCCCCGGGCTTCTTCCTCGACATGGAGCATCGCCACATTGGAATCGAATCGGATTCGTTAACCTCGCACCGGCTGTTGGTTTCATTGATATTCTTTCCCTCTATCAACTTCGCCTCAACAGCTTGGTGGCGCGTGACAGCGCGGCTGCATCGAGCGCGGCTTCGTACCTCTCGAAGCGCTCGACGAGCCGGTGATAGGTCCTCCACCGCATCCATTTGGGTTTCGGCGGCAGGTCCCACTCTTCCGGGTCAAGTTCTCCGATCAGACGCCGCTTGATCCTTTCCTTGCCAAGTTGAGCCCGATCCATCGGCGTCATGAATTGCGAGCTGTAGGCGACCCTCCCTGGCCAAGCATGCCTGCTCGCGAACTGCTGCGCACCAGGAGGCAGCCATAAGATCGAGGCGCGGCAGTCCATCACCGGGCAGACAAAGAACCACTGCCGGCCGCCATAATGGCGAGGAAAGGTAACAAGTTCGATCCGCTGCTCGAACTCATCAATCCGAATGCAAAACAAGCCCTCGGTATGGGCCTCCATGTCGGCACTGATCCAGCCGCTCGCGATCACCTCGCCGTTGCTGTTAACCCAACGGAGCGAATGAGGCCCGGTCGCCGATCCGGGCGTAATCAACCTTCTCCGTGTCAGCCGGTTAATGTCGAGCTTTAAGGCCTGCTGCTGCAGGCATATTCGTTGTCTACTCCTTGGCATCTGTCATGTTCGTTCTGCTTCAACATGGCTGGCAGCAATTGACCACAGGTGCCGAGGCGCACGTTCTTTTGTTGTCCTCATCCGACACCGCCCACCGCCCACCACCCCAACGGAAAAATCTCACGGGTCGTACGCTTAGTCGCTTGGCGCCGAAATTCCCATTGCCGCCAAGGCAGCGATGGCAATTGCCTTTCTCTGCGAGTACCACGCTGGCCAACAATCGAAATGAAGCCATGCATGTCCACTGGCCTCGATGCCGAATGGCAGCACCATGCCTCCTTCGTCTTCAACACGCCCGCACCTGAGGCAGGTGCCCGGATTGGATCGCACTGAGTGGCGCATGAGCCATTCCACGACACACTGCTCGAAGGCGAGTTCTTCTGCTTCAGGGCGCCGCAGACCACCATCATATTCGGCGATGCCGGCGCGCTCATGAAAGATTGCCTCCCAGTCTGCCGCGGTCCAGTCGGTTCTTGCCCGCCGTAATAGAGCAACAATGCCTGGCTTATGGCGCTTCAGAGCATCGATTACCGCCGCCGGCGGTGGCGCGGCGGCTCGAAGCACAAGATCAGAGCCTTCGAGCCCGACATGAACATGGGCCGACCGAGCGGCATAGAGGGCATCGGCCGCCGTCATATCTTCAGCTCCCATTCCTCTTCGTCGGCAGTCGACGGGGGCATAGGGGGCATAGGGGGCATCGGAGTGGAGCCACATTGTGGATCGCCATCTGATCCGGAGCTCGATGGATCAGATATCGCCTGTTCCGACCTATGCCCCCTATGCCCCCTATGCGTTTCGTCTGCTTCGACCTTTTCGAGAGCGTAAGTCGCAACCCCCCATTGGCCCGGCGCCGCTTGGCGGGTCAAAATAAATCCGGCGATCCGTGTGTTAACGAGCTTACCCAGGTACGAGGCTTGAAATTGCCGTCCGCGGCGTTGCGGGTCGATGATCGATTTGACCTCGTCGGCGAGGTCGGCCACCGGCATTGGTTTGTTCCCATGTTTCATCCACCACATCAAAAACAAGTCAGTGACCACCTGCCGTCGCCCGTCTCGCTCCTTGGCCTCGCCTACCCTTTCGGCCGGGTCTCTGCAGCCAAGCGCAAGCAGCGGATCGCGTACCCACCGACACCATTGCTCGAAGCTGCCTAGGGGCTGACCGGCCGGCAGAGCCGGCCCGACCCTTCCCCAGCGCCAAATGGTCAGTGCCGCGGCTAACAGCATGTCTCGGTTATCGGTCACGTCGATGCGAATGTTGGTCGGGAACCGCCTTGCCTCCGGATCCTCGGTCCCTGGGTCGAGGTCCACGGCGATGAAGCGACGCGCCAAGTCCTCCGACACCGTCAAACCATTCCCGGTCAAGATCACCATGGCTGACGCGTTCAGCGCCACCATCTGCGACCTGCCAAGCAGCCGGACTCGGGCAGGACGTTCGGTGATGGCGCTGGCGAGAATGTCTGATTTCAAGGTCACGTTGTTCATGTTGTCGAGGAACAGGGTCGGGCTACCCTGAATCAGCTCCGCCGCGATCCTCTTCTCCAGTTCATCGGGTGTTCCACCGCCGGTAACGGCATGAGGTTCGTGACCGAAGGCAATGACGCAGATGCAGCGGGCAAGCAGACCCTTGCCCGCTCCGGCACCGGATATTGGCGCTCCGCGCAGCAGCAGGCCAGGTGCGAGATACAGGCTCGACCGGCACACGGCTGTTAACACGGCGGCAAGAAAGGCGCTCTCATCCTTGCCAGGAGGCTTTGTGATGTTGACCACCACCCCTTCAGAATTGGGGTCGAGAATGGTCTCAGCATCCGCAAAGCAGAAGGTCTTGAAGGTATCCCGGATATAGTGAAGCGCCGATCGAGCATCCTCATCGGTTGGCC
>JBKOZY010000396.1:0-2216 GCA_046726135.1 Pseudomonadota bacterium
CAACACCGTTCCGGAGCACACTTTCGCACTGATCCTGGCGCTCCGGCGGCAGATCGTCGGCTATCGCCAGGACGTCATCGATGGCATGTGGCAGAAATCCGGCCAGTTCTGCTTTCACAGCCACACCATGCGCGATCTCGCCGATGCGACGCTCGGCATCATGGGCGAAGGCAGCATCGGCCAGTCGGTCGCGCGCATCGGCCAGGCCTTCGGTATGCGCGCCCTTTACGCCGCCCATAAGGGCGTCGAGGGGCTGGGACCGCTCTACACCCCCTTCGAGACGGTGCTGGCGGAAAGCGACATCATCACCCTGCACAGCCCGCTGATGCCGGCCACCCGCAACATGCTGGCGATGCCGGAATTTCGCAAAATGAAACGCCGGCCGCTGATCATCAACACGGCACGGGGCGGCCTCGTCAATGAAGCGGACCTGGTCAAGGCGCTGGACGAGCGCCTCATTTCGGGAATAGGTTTCGACGTCCTGACGAAGGAGCCACCGGACCCAACGCACCCGCTGCTGGCAATTGCCGATCGACCCAACGTCATCATCACTCCCCATGTCGCCTGGGCAAGTCAGGAGGCCATGGAGGAATGCTGGAGACAGACGGTGAAGCACATCGACGATTTCCACCGCGGGCAACCGACTCACCTGGTCACATGATGGAGCCTAGAGCATAATGTTGCTAGGTCTGCGCAGCCTCCTCCTTGGCGCGTTTCTGCTGGCGCCTTTCCTCGGCCTGCCGGCTCGCGCCGACACCGTAGCCCTCGTGCCGCATCGCGGCATCTATGATATCGGCCTCAAATCGGCCCAGGACCGCAGCGGCATCACATCGGCGCAGGGGCGGATGGTGATCGAGGTTCAAGGCGGGTCCTGCGAGGGATGGACCGTCGATTTCCGCATGGTGAACCAGTTCATGACCGAGAGCGGCACCTCGCGCCTGCTCGATGTGCGCTCCTCCTCCTGGGAGTCGCCCGACGGCAAGGAGATGCGCTACAACGAGCGGCAATTCGTCGACAATGCGCTGCAGGACGAATCGACCTTGACCGCGGCGGTCGGCAATGACGGCAAGCCCGGCAAGGGCAAGATGACCAAGCCTTCCGAGAAGGAATTCGAGATCCCGCCCGGCACGATCTTCGCGGTGGCGCATCAGATCAAGCTCGTCGAGCTCGCCCGCAAGGGGGAGACCCGCGACGCCAGCATCGTCTTCGACGGGTCCGACGGCGAGAAAAGCATGGAGGTGATCTCGTTCTTCGGCGGACCCAGGAAGACCGACAAGCTCGACGTCACCAAGGCGCTGAGCAACATGACCAGCTGGCCGGTGTCGATCAGCTATTTCCCCCGCAAGGACGGCAAGTCCGAGGAGATGCCCGACTATCAGGTCTCGATGCAGCTGTTCGAGAACGGGGTCTCCGGGGATCTCGTGCTCGACTATGGCGAGTTCGTGCTCAACGCCCATCTGGCGAAGCTCGATCTGCTCGAACCGCCGAAGTGCAAATAAAAACAAGTGGGAGGTGATTCATGAAGCTCGATCAGGACCGCGAGATCATCGAGGTTGCGCGCCATACCGAGCAGGTGACGTTCCAGCCATCGACGCGGCGTACCCGGAGCGGCTTCCACCTGCCGATGCTCGTTCATGAGCGCCTGGCATTCTCGCCGGAGGAGTATATCCGGCGCTATGACGTGATCCAGGATGCGATGGCGCGGATGGAGCTCGACGCGCTGTTGGTGAGAGGTCCGGAGAACATCACCTATGTGATCGGCTACGAGACTCCGGGCTATTACAAATATCACTGCGTGGTGATCCCGCGGAACGGCCAGCCGATCTTCCTGGTGCGCGACTTCGAATGGCTGAACACGCCGGAATTCGCCTGGTCGGGGCGGATCGCCAAAGTCTATGCCTGGGACCATCCACCCTCGGTCACCGCCAACATTCTGAAGCAGCTCGGTCTCAACCGCGGCAAGCGGATCGGCGTCGAGAAGCAGTGCTTCCTTTATACGGTCGAGGAGCACGAGACGCTGGTGTCCGACATGCCGGAGAACCAGTTCCTCGATGCCACCCACATTCTGTGGGATGCCCGCATGATCAAGTCGCCGGACGAAATCGAGGTGATGCGCCGCTCGGCAGCGCTGGTCGACAAGGCGATGCTGGCGGGCTACGCGGCGACCGAGCCGGGCGCCACCGGCGACCATATCAATGCGGTGGTCAATGCGACGC
>JBKOZY010000397.1:0-11926 GCA_046726135.1 Pseudomonadota bacterium
GCTCTTCAGTTGCATCGGTGATCTGAATGAACGGTAGCTTTCGGAGCGGAAAGTCCTGCTCGACGGCGAGATCGATCGCAAGCTCGCGGCGTTGCCGCGACTGCCGGAGTTGATAACGAAGCGCACGGCTGTACCGAAAGAGGCCATCACCTGGCAGGCGGCGGAAATCATGAGGCAGCGGGGCCTCTTCAGGCGGGACCGGTAAATAGAAGTCGCTCAACTGCCGCTTATAAGCAGCCGCCATCTTGCGAAGCTGCGACATGCTCGGGTGTGCCTTGTCCTCTTCCCAAGCGAGCACCTTCTCATGATTCACCTGCAGGGTCCGTGCAGCTTCCTCTGGTGAGAGGCCCGCAGTATCGCGAGCCCATTTCAGAATGCGCCCTTCAACCACTGCTTCAGTGCTGCGGGAGGCCATTAGTGAACCTCAAGGACTGGCAATACGCGTGTACACAAACTGTGCAATTCTCATTTCCTAGTTGTGACCTCTACACTTAGGACATGCAAGCGTTGTTTCGAGATTTGATGTCCCTAGCCGATTAGGGCGCCCAGAGATACCGCCAAGGCTTCCGGCAGGCGGCGCGGCCGGCCGGTCGCGTCGATCAAGGCAAGGGTGACCTCGGCGGTGAACAGGGTCTCATCCGCCCGCAATACCGACTGGTCGAGCATGAGCCGGGCACCGCCGATCTCGGCAGGCCGGGTCACGACATCGAGCAGGTCGTCGATGATTGCCGGCTTGAGAAAGTCGCAGTTCATCCGCCGCACCGCAAAGGCAAGCCCGCTGCGGCTCAGCTCGCGATGGGCGATGCCGATGACACGCAGCATGTCGGAGCGGCCGCGCTCGCAGAATTTGAGATAGTTGGCGTGATAGACGATGCCGGAGAAATCGGTGTCCTCGTAATAGACGCGGACAGGGAGAACGTGCCGCCCATCGACGATGCGGCCGGCAATGGCAGTGTCCCTGCCGATTCCGGTCACGGCCCGTCGTCGCCGAGAGACAGGCGCCCCTGCAGGATGTCCGGCCGTTCAGGGACGGCGAGACCGAGATGGCGGAAGGCGTGCGGCGTCAGCATTCGGCCGCGCGGCGTGCGGTTCACGAAGCCCTGCTGGATGAGGTAGGGCTCGATGATCTCCTCGATGGCGTCGCGCGCCTCCGACAGCGACGCGGCGATGGTGTCGACGCCGACCGGGCCGCCACCGAAATTGATGGCAATGGCGCGGAGATAGCGGTGGTCCATGGCATCGAGGCCGCGGCTGTCGACCTCGAGCTTGAGCAGCGCCCGGTCGGCAAGATCGCGATCGATCAGCGGTGCTCCGGCGACGGCGGCGAAATCGCGCAGACGGCGCACCAGGCGGCCGGCAATGCGAGGCGTGCCGCGCGATCGCCGGGCAACCTCGCGGGCGCCGTCCTCGCTCATTTCGATGCCGAGCACCCGGGCACCGCGGCGTACGATCGAGAGCAGCTCGTCGTCGCTGTAGAAGTCGAGCCTCACCGGGATGCCGAAGCGGTCGCGCAGCGGCGTGGTGAGGAGGCCGGTGCGGGTGGTGGCGCCGATCAGGGTGAAGCGGGCAAGCTCGATCCGGACCGAGCGGGCGGCCGGGCCTTCGCCAATGATCAGGTCGAGCTGAAAGTCCTCCATTGCCGGATAGAGGATCTCCTCGACCGCCGGATTGAGCCGATGGATCTCGTCGATGAACAGGACGTCGCGTTCCTCGAGATTGGTGAGGAGCGCCGCGAGATCGCCGGCGCGAGCGATCACCGGGCCGGAGGTGGCGCGGAAGTTCACCCCGAGCTCGCGCGCCACGATTTGCGCGAGCGTTGTCTTGCCGAGCCCCGGCGGACCGGCGAAGAGGACGTGGTCAAGCGCCTCGCCACGGGCGCGGGCGGCGGCGATGAAGATCTCGAGATTGGACCGCGCCTTGGCCTGGCCGACGAACTCGCCGAGGCGCTGCGGGCGCAATTGCTCGGACTCGTCCTCGCCGCGGCGGCTGCCATCGACCAGGCGGGTCATGATGCCGCGAGCTCGCGCAGGGCGAGGCGGATCAGCCGCTCGGCGCCCGCCTCAGGGCCTGCCGCCCTGATGGCGACGCTTACCGCCTCGCCGGCCTGGGCCTGGCCATAGCCGAGATTGACGAGCGCCGAAACGGCATCGGCAGCGGCGCGGGGCGGCACTGCCGGGGTCTGGCCCTCGATCCTGGCCACCGCCGGATCAGCGATCTGAAGTGCCGGCGCCTTGTCCTTGAGCTCCGACACGATGCGCTGAGCAAGCTTCGGTCCGACGCCGGGGCTCCTGCCGATCATCGCCTTGTCGCCAAAGGCGATCGCCGAGGCGAGCTCGCCGGTGCTGAGCGTCGACAAGACGGCGATGGCCACGCGGGTGCCGACGCCCTGGACATTGTCGAGCAACCTGAACCAGGCGCGCTCCGCCTCGGTGGCGAAACCCACCAGCCTGATCGCATTCTCCGAAACCAGCATCTCGGTGAAGAGCTTGCCCATCTCGCCGGCCCGCGGCAAGGCCGCCAGGGTTCGCGACGAACAGGTGACATGATAGCCGACGCCACCGACGTCGAGGATGACCCCATCATCCTCATAGGCCTCGATCCGACCCTTGAGCAGCGCGATCATCGCTCAAACCTTCAGCCGCACGGCCATGTGATGGGCATGGCAGATCGCCACCGCCAGGGCATCGGCGGCATCGCTGCTCTCCGGGCGCGATTTCGGCAGCAGCAGCCGCACCATCCGGGTGACCTGCTCCTTCTCGGCATGGCCCGCCCCGACCACCGCTTTCTTGACCACATTCGGGGCATATTCGGCCACCGGCAGCCCGCGCATGGCCGGAACGATCAACGCGACGGCGCGGGCGTGACCGAGCTTGAGGGTGGCGCGGGCATTCTGGTTGACGAAGGTCTCCTCGACCGCCGCCTCATGCGGCACAAATTTGGCGATCACCGCCTCGAGTCCGTCCTTCAGCTCGACCAGCCGGTCGGCGAGCGAACGCCATTCGCTCGGGGTCACCATGCCGTCGGCAATGTGGCTGAGCCGGGTGCCGACTCGCTCGATGACGCCCCAGCCGGTGCGCCTGAGCCCCGGATCGATGCCGATGATGCGAATCGCCTGCCCCATGCCATGAGCATAGCTCAAGCCGCGGTCAGCCGCGCCATCACATCGTCCGAGACCTCGAAATTGGTGTAGACATTCTGGACGTCGTCATCGTCCTCGATGGCGCCGAGGAGCTTCATCAAGGATTGCGCCCCCTCCTCATCGAGCGGAGCGGTCACCCGGGCGCGCCACACCGCCTTGACCGACAGCGGCTGGCCGAGCCGTTCCTCGAGCCGGGCTGCGACCTCGCCGAGCTCCTCGAAGCCGCAGGTCACGACATGGCCGGAGTCATCGCTCGTGGTGTCGCTGGCGCCCGCTTCGATCGCCGCCTCGAGCACCTGATCGGCGGAGCCGGATTCCGCCGCGTAGGTGATCTCGCCGACGCGGTCGAACATGAAAGCGACGGAATTGGTCTCGCCGAGATTGCCGCCATATTTGGTGAAATAGGAGCGCACCGCCCCGGCAGTGCGGTTGCGGTTGTCGGTCAGCGCCTCGACGATCAGCGCGACGCCGCCTGGGCCATAGCCCTCATAGCGGATCGTCTCATAGGCTTCCGCCTCATTGCCCGACGCCTTTTTGATGGCGCGTTCGATATTGTCCTTCGGCATCGACTGGGCGCGGGCATTCTGGATAGCCAGCCTCAATCGCGCATTCATCGCGGGATCGGGCAGACCCTGGCGGGCGGCCACGGTGATCTCGCGCGCCAGCTTGGAGAACAGTTTGGCGCGCACCGCGTCCTGCTTCCCCTTGCGGTGCATGATGTTCTTGAATTGGGAATGACCGGCCATAGCGTCCTCGGCAGTTTTCGAATTCTACTCTACCACTCCGGCCAGGCCGGTTCGAGCCAGCCGCCGATCCTGACCGGCGCCACTTTGAGCGCAAGTCCGGTCCTGTCGTCGGTCAGGACGGCAATTCCAGTCACCGTGGCGGGACCGGTCGCCGGGGTGAAGCGGCCAAGCGGTATCTTGCGGAGAAAGCGGTTGAGCGGCTCCTCCTTGTCCATGCCGATCACCGAGTCATAATCGCCGCACATGCCGGCATCGGTGACATAGGCGGTGCCGCGATCGAGGATCCGGTGATCCGCCGTCGGCACGTGGGTGTGAGTCCCGACCATCAGGCTGGTGCGGCCGTCGACATAGTGGCCAAGGGCCATTTTCTCCGACGTCAGCTCGGCGTGGAAGTCGATGAGCGAGGCGTCGCAGCCGGTCTTCAGCGGGCAACTGTCGAGCTCCTGATCGACCGCGGCAAAGGGGTCGGCCAGCGCCTCCATCTTGGCGACGCCCATGACATTGATCACCAGCACCCGGCCGCCATTGCGGGCGGTGAAGATGCCGGCGCCCCTGCCCGGCGTTCCTTTGGGGTAGTTGAGCGGCCGCAGCAAGTTGTCGACACGCTCGATGAACACCAGCGCCTCACGCTGGTCGAAGGCGTGATTGCCGAGGGTGATCACGTCGATGCCGGCGTCGATCAGCGTCTCGTAGATCGCCTCGGTGATGCCGAAGCCGCCGGCAGCGTTCTCGCCGTTCAGCACCACGAGATCGGGGGCAAGCCGCTGGCGCATGCCGGGCAGCTCGCGGATGACCGCTTCCCGGCCGGAACGGCCGACGACATCGCCAAGGAACAAAAGCCGCATTCAGGATGCCTGGTGGATTGGGTGTTACGACAGCGGCTGGAACACGCCCAGCTCCGTCATGATCCAGTCGAGCGGCTGGTCATAGCGCCCGCGCGGCACGGCAGCAACCTCCTGCGCTGCATAAGCGATGCCGATTGCCACCACCGGCTTCAAATGACGCAGGCGCTCGACGGTGCGGTCGTAGAAGCCACCGCCATAACCCAGCCGGAATCCGGCACGGTCAAAGGCCAGCATCGGCACCAGCAGCACATCGGGCAGAACCTCGCCAGCCGCCTCATGGGGAACCGGGATGCCGAAGCGGCCAGGAACGGTCGGCTCGCCGGGGGCCCAGCGGCGGAAGGTCAGCGGAGCGTGGTCGGCGGTGACCACCGGCAGCGCGGTGCCCCACCCGTCGCCCGCAAGGCGTGCAAGGAGCGGGATGACGTCGATCTCGGTGCGGAAGGAGGTGAAGCCCGAGACGACGCCGAAGGGGTGAGTTTCTAGGAAGGCGAGGCCACGGGCGGCGAGCGCGGCGGCGGCCAAGGGGCCCGATTCGGCATGAGCGGCGGCCCGGCGCTGCTCGCCACTCCGGCGGGCGTGGCGCTTCGCCTCGGCGAGATCGGAGACAGAAGCGGGGGGACCCAGCTCGCCAATGCTCATCACTGAATACCCCGAAGGCCGAAAGGGCGGGAAGTGGCGGGCCGCCATGGCCGTGGGAGGGGTCGATCCCGGGTCCCTACTTTCGTAGGTGGGCGCCGTGTGACGAAGACCAGGGTCAAAGTCAGGGACAGCTCCCAATTGGAGATCAACATAGGCCCCTGGGAATGCGTTCTCCTGCACGCACCGGGCAGCTCGCCTGACAAACTAATTAGGCGCGGGCGATGCCGGAGGCAAGTGGGCCGATGGTGTTAAGCCTGTCCTCGTCCACGGGTCTCGCGCGCCAGCTGCTCGAGCCGGCGGGCTGCGGCATCGAGGCGCTGCGCTACCTTGTCCTCCTGGATGCGGCCGCCAAGGCTCGGTCCGCGCTGATCGCCCAGCCGGCGAATATGATCTCGCAGCCCCTCCATCTCGCGGCGGGCCTCGACCAGCCGATCGGAAATGACCAGACCGGCCATCATGAGGAGCCGTATATCGCCGACATTGCCGACCGCATCGCGGATGCGCGCCACCTCCTCATCGAGCATGAGCGCGAGCGAGGCCAGATGCTCCTCCTCACCATCGTTGCACTGCATGGTGTAGGGCCGCCCGTTCACCTCGATGACCACCTGGGCCATTCCGCTCCCCTTTCAAACCGACTCGCCCAGCACGCGCCTGATCCGCGCCATGGCCTGATCGATACGTCGCGACGCCCGCCGCTGCTGCTCGGCCAAATCGCTCGCTTTGGCCCGCACTTCCGCCAGCTCCTGCACAAGGCGCAGGCGATCGGCCTTGAGCGCCGCGACGTCGCCCGCACTGCGCATCCGCTGGGCCTGCTGCTCATGCATTTGGGCCAAGGCTGCCTCGAGTTGGCGCATGGCGTTCTCGAAACGCACGAGCGCTTCGTCGACCCTAGAGGCCTCGCCAACTCGCCTGTCACTGTTCACGGGGCGGAGATTATGCTCCACGCCTTCCCGACGCAACCGCAGCGCGGCCTGGTTCGACGATTTCCACATTCGGGAACCTCATTGACAGTCGGGGTTGCGATGCTATGGATGGCCCGTCTTCCCACAACAAGGTCGAGGGATGAGCACAGTCCACGACATGGCCAACGCCATCCGGGCACTCGCCATGGATGCGGTCGAAAAGGCCAATTCCGGCCATCCGGGTCTGCCGATGGGGGCCGCCGACTTCGCGACGGTCCTCTACACCCGGTTCCTCAAATTCGACCCCTCCGAACCGCACTGGCCCGACCGCGATCGTTTCGTGCTGTCGGCTGGCCATGGGTCGATGCTGCTCTATGCCCTCCTCTATCTCACCGGCTATACCGACATGACGCTGGAGGAGATCAAGAACTTCCGCCAGCTCGGGTCGCGCACCGCCGGGCATCCGGAATATGGCCATAGTGCCGGGATCGAGACCACCACCGGGCCGCTCGGCCAGGGCTTTGGCAATGCCGTCGGCATGGCGATCGCGGAGCGGCATCTCGAAGCGGTGTTCGGCAAGGATCTGGTCGATCATTACACCTATGCCTTGGTCGGCGATGGCTGCCTGATGGAGGGGATCTCGCAGGAGGCGCTGACCCTTGCCGGGCATCTCAAGCTCAACAAGCTGATCGTTCTTTTCGACGACAATGGCGTGTCGATCGACGGGCCGGTGTCGCTCGCCGATTCAACCGACCAGCCGGCGCGCTTCGCCGCCTCGGGCTGGGCGGTGACGCGGATCGACGGCCATGACCCGCAAGCGATCGAATCGGCCATTGCCAAAGCGCGCGACAGCGACCGGCCGAGCCTGATCGCCTGCCGCACGGTGATCGGCTTCGGTGCGCCGAAGAAGCAGGGCACCGCCGCCGTCCATGGCTCGCCGCTCGGCGCTCCCGAGGTGGCGGCGGCCCGGGAAAGGCTCGGCTGGCACCATGGCCCTTTCGAAATCCCGTCCGATCTGCTGGAGGCCTGGCGCGCCGTCGGCCGGCGCGGCGCGGGCGAACGGCAGGCCTGGGAAAGCCGCCTCCGAAAAGCCGACCCGGAGGTCAGGGCGGAATTCGAGCGACGGATCCGCGGCGATCTGCCGGCGGCGCTGGCGCCAGCCATGCGCGCCTATATCGACAAGCTCATCGCCGATCCGCCGGCGCTTGCCACGCGCAATGCCTCGCAGAATGCCCTCGAGGTGATCAATGCTATCCTCCCCGAGACGGTCGGCGGGTCGGCCGACCTTACCGGCTCCAACAACACCAGGTCGAAGGAGATGAAGCTCCTCACCTCCGCCGACTATGGCGGGCGGTACATCCATTGGGGCATCCGCGAGCATGCGATGGCCGCCGGCATGAACGGCATGTCGCTGCATGGCGGAGTCATCCCCTATGGCGGCAGCTTTCTTACCTTCACCGATTATTGCCGGCCGTCGATCCGTCTGGCGGCGCTGATGGGAATCCGGGTGATCTTCGTGATGACCCACGACTCGATCGGCCTCGGCGAGGACGGGCCGACGCATCAGCCCATCGAGCATCTCGCGGCTCTGCGCGCCATTCCCAACCTCATGGTTCTGCGGCCCTGCGATGCGGTGGAAACGGCCGAGGTCTGGGAGGTGGCGCTGAACGAGCATCACCGGCCGAGCGTCATGGCGCTGAGCCGTCAGAAGCTCAAGCCGTGCAGGCTCAGGAAAGCGGCGGAGAATCGGTCGGCGCGCGGCGCCTATGTCATCGCCGGCGAGGAGCATGGCGGCGCGGCGGTGCTCTTCGCCTCAGGCTCGGAGGTCGAGATCGCGCTCGCGGCGCGTTCGCTGCTCGAGGCGGATGGCATCAGGACGCGGGTGGTCTCGGTGCCGTCGATGGAGCTGTTCGCCAGGCAGTCGGCGGAGTACCGCGCAAAGGTGCTTGGCAAGGAACGGGTGCGCGGCGCGATCGAGGCGGGGATCAGAATGGGATGGGATGCGTTCATCGGAACCGACGGCGAATTCATCGGCATGACCGGGTTCGGGGCCAGTGGACCCTATGACAAGGTCTATGCGCATTTCGGGATCACCGCCGAGGCCGCCGCCGCCCGGCTCAAGGCAAGGTTCGAGGCTCGCAAGGATGACCAAGTTTGAGACGATTGACGCAGTCGATTGGCGGAACAAGCGGGCACTGCTCAGGCTCGATCTCAATGTGCCGCTGGAGAACGGCAAGGTGCGCGACGCCACCCGGATCGAGCGGGCCATCCCGACGATCAGGGAGCTCCTGAAAAAGGGCGCGGCGGTCCTGATCCTCTCTCATTTCGACCGGCCAAAGGGCAAGGTGGTGGCGGAGATGTCGCTCAAGCCGCTTGTCCCGGCGCTCGCCGATGCGCTCGGCGTCGATGTCCGGTTCGTCGCCACCGACTGGCGCGACGGGGCGGCGCAGAAGTCGGCCGCGGCGGCAAGGCCCGGCGACGTCGTCCTGTTCGAGAACACCCGCTTCCATCCCGGCGAGGAAAGCAACGATCCGGCTTTTGCCCGCGAGCTCGCCAAGCTCGGCGATATCTATGTGAATGACGCCTTCTCGGCATCGCATCGCGCCCACGCCTCGACCGAAGGGGTGGCGCACCTCCTGCCGGCGGTGGCCGGACGGGCGCTCGAGCTCGAGCTCAAGGCCCTGTCGACGGCGCTGACCCATCCGCGACGGCCGCTGGCGGCGGTGGTCGGCGGCGCCAAGGTGTCGACCAAGCTCGATCTTCTCGGCAACCTTCTCGACCTGACCGACACGCTGATCATCGGCGGCGGCATGGCCAATACTTTCCTCGCGGCCAAGGGCCAGCCGGTCGGACGCTCGCTGCTCGAGCCCGATCTTCTGGACACGGCGCGCGGCATCTTGCGGCAGGCCGAAGCCCGCGGCAAAGAGCTCGTGCTGCCGGTCGATGCAGTGGTCGCACCCGAGCTCAAGCCCGGAGTCGAGTCGCGCGTCGTGAGCCTTGCCGAGGTCGGACCGCCGGACATGATCCTCGATGTCGGGCCGGAGACGGTCGAGGTGATCAAGCGGGTGTTCGATCGGGCGCTGACGCTGGTGTGGAACGGCCCGCTCGGCGCTTTCGAGATTCCGCCGTTCGACGAGGGAACGCGCGTGGCGGCGCTGCACGCCGGTGCCTTGACGCGGGCCGGCAGCCTCGTTTCGATTGCCGGCGGCGGCGACACGGTGGCGGCGCTGAATGCGGCGGACGTGGCGCACGCCTTCACCTTCGTGTCGACAGCCGGTGGGGCTTTCCTCGAATGGCTCGAGGGCAAGCCGCTACCGGGTATCAAGATTCTCGAGTCGATGAATGGAGCGAAGCAATGACCGACAACAAGCTCGACGACATCGCAAAGCGGCTGGTGGCCGACGGTAAGGGCATTCTGGCGGCCGACGAGAGCAGCGGCACGATCAAGAAGCGGTTCGACTCGATCGGCGTCGAATCCACCGCCGAACTCCGGCGCGACTATCGCGAGATGATGTTCACCGCCGTCGAGGCGATGCGCAACCATATCTCCGGCGTCATCCTGTTCGACGAGACGATTCGCCAGAAGGCAAGCGACGAGCGGACGCTGGTCGAAAAGATCAGCGCCACCGGGGCGCTCCCCGGCATCAAGGTCGATGGCGGCACCAAGGACATTCCGTTCTTCCCGGGCGAGAAGATCACCGAAGGGCTCGACGGGCTCGGCGAGCGGCTCAAGGAATATCATGCGCTCGGCGCCCGCTTCGCCAAATGGCGGGCGGTGATCGATATCGGCGATGGCATTCCCACCGACTATGCGATCGACGCCAATGCGGATGCTCTTGCCCGCTATGCGGCGCTGTGCCAGGCGGCGAACATCGTGCCGATCGTCGAGCCGGAGGTGCTGATGGACGGTCCGGTGGCGAAGCACGGCATCGAGACCTGCGAGATCGTCACAGAGCGGACGCTCAACAGGGTGTTCGACGCGCTGAAGGCGGCGCGGGTCAGACTCGAGGCGATGATCCTCAAACCCAACATGGTGGTGCCGGGCAAGAATTCCGGCGCCAAGGCCAATCCGCAGCAGGTGGCGGAACGAACGGTGAGCGTGCTCAAGCGCACGGTGCCGGCAGCCGTGCCGGGGATCGCGTTCCTGTCGGGCGGGCAGTCGGACGAAGAAGCGACGCGCCATCTGTCGCTGATGAATGCGATGGGACCCCTGCCCTGGAAGCTGACCTTCTCCTATGGCCGGGCGCTTCAGGCGGCGGCGCTGAAGGCCTGGGGCGGGCGGCGCGAGAATCTGGCGGCAGCGCAGGCGGCGTTTGCCCATCGGGCGCGGATGAACGGGCTCGCCGCGAGCGGCAAATGGAGCGAGACACTCGAAAAGGCGGCATGAGGGCTGCCACGGAAGAGCCAAAGTGCCGCCTTTTCCTCGTAGCACCCTCCAATGGGGATGTGGAAAACCTTGCGCTCTGCCTTGAGGCAGCGCTCGGGGCGGGAGACGTTGGTTGTGTCTGTGTTGATCATTCCGGGGACAGCGGGGTGGCCCGCCGCGTGGCGGAGGCGCTTCTGCCCCTGGGCCGAGCTTGGGGTGCGGCAGTGATCATGGCGCGGTCGGTCGAGCTGGCGGTGGCGACGAGTGCCGATGGCGTGGAGCTTTGCGACTCGCCGGCATTGGTGGCGGCGGCGCGCAAGACCCTGGGAGATCAGGCAATCGTCGGCGGCATGGCGCGTGCAAGCCGCCACCGCGCCATGGAATTTGCCGAGGCAGGTGTCGACTATGTGGCTCTGCGGGGTCCCGGCCCCGATGGCGAGCCACTGGCGACCTGGTGGGCGGAGATTGCCACCGTGCCGGTGGTCGCCGCCGAGCCGGTCAGCCTCGATGACGCCAGCTGGCTTGCCCGCCGCAAGGTCGACTTCGTCATTCCAACGCCCGCGATCTGGGAGTCACCGGCAAACGCGCGCGCGATCGCGGCCGCCTACCGGCGCGTTCTGGCCGAGGCCGGGTGATGAGACCGGTACGCTTCGCCATTGCCGTCCTCCTGGTTCTGCTCGGCGCGTCGAGCGCGCTCGGAGCGACGAAAAAACCGAGCTTCGAGGAAGCGGTGGCGCTGTTCTCCGACAAAAAATACAAGGCCGCCTATGAGGTCGCCTCGCCGCTTGCGACGGCGGGCGATGTGCGTGCCCAGGCGATGCTCGGCGCCCTTTACGAGGAAGGACGCGGCGTCGGCAAGGACGTCAAGACCGCCGCGACCTGGTATGACTCGGCGGCGCGCGGCGGCCATGTCGGGGCAATGTTCGCACTGGCAATGGTCTATCTCGACGGCCGGCTCGGCCCGCCCAATTTCGAGCTCGGACGGCGCTGGCTGACGGCGGCGGCCGAGGGCGGTCACACGGCGGCGCAGCACAATCTCGGCCTCCTCATGGCCGGCGCGGGCGGCCGCCAACCGAATTGGGAAGAGGCCGGCAGGTGGTTCCAGGCGGCCGCCGCCTCGGGCCTGCCCGATGCCGAGTACAATCTCGGGGTGATGTATCTCGAAGGGCGCGGTGTCGAGAAAAGCCCGACGCTGGCGGCGGAGTGGTTCAAGCGGGCAGCGATGAAGGGGCTGCCGGATGCGGCGCTCGATTATGGCGTGCTGGTGTTCCGCGGCGATGGCGTGCAGA
>JBKOZY010000398.1:0-15722 GCA_046726135.1 Pseudomonadota bacterium
CTCCAGTGAGGGGGTGAATCTGCGGTCGCCGAGGCCTATAGCAGGCGCTGGGGCTGGCCGCAATCCGCATATAAAGAATTCTTTATGTTTGATCGCTTGACGTTCTGTCACCCGTTTGTGACACAGGCGTCATAGCAGGACAGGATGCGTCACTTCGGGAGCATGTCTTCGATGGCCGAAACTGCGGTCGAGAAATTGCGCTCGCCGGTCACCAATGACGATGACGTCGTCTTTTCCTATTCGCGCCCCGAACACCATGTCGTCCGCCGCGGCGTCATCCAGGCGATCGAGAGGCTGAGCGGCCAGCCGCGCCTCAAGGCGCTCTATGATGCGTGGCGTCGCGAGGACCGAGCGGAGCCGTTCTTCGATGCCGCGGCTCGGCTGATGGGCATCAAGGTCAGGATCAGCAGCGGCTCTGCGGAAATTCCCAAGACCGGGCCGGTGCTGTTTGTCGCCAACCATCCTTTTGGCGTTCTGGACGGCATCGCCCTTGGCTGGGTCACCCAGCGGGCTCGGCCGGAGACCCGCATCCTCACCCACAGCCTGCTGTGCCAGCCGCCCGAGCTCAAGCAGCATGTGCTGCCGATCGACTTCGGCGGCACCAGAGAGGCGCGGGCCAATTCGCTGGCGTCCCGCCTCGAGGCGCAGCGGCTGCTGCGCAGCGGCGGCGCGGTGGCGATCTTTCCAGCTGGCGGCGTGGCGACCTGCCAGCGCCCCTTCGGCCGCGAGGCCGTCGATGCGCCGTGGCATCCCTTCACCGCCAAGCTCGCCCGAACGGCCAAGGCGACGGTGGTGCCGATCTATTTCCCGGGGCAGAACTCCCGGTTTTTCCAGGTCGCCAGCCATCTCAGCTATTCGATGCGGGTGGCGCTGCTGTTTCGCGAGACCGCCAACAGGCTGGGTGCTGGGGTCGATGTTGCCATCGGCCGGCCAATTCCCTTTGCCGAGCTGCAGGGCTTCACCGACCGCCGGGCCATGACCCTCGAGCTGCGCCGGCGCACGCTCGAGCTCGCCCGCTTCTTTCGGCCGCCCGGAGCGCCGCTCCTCGACTACCGCCAGGAATTCCTCTTTCCCTCCTGGGTCTCGGAATGACATGAGCCAGCTATCGCACAAGCCCATTCCCGTCCGGGAAAGGCTCATCCTGGCGCTCGACGTCGGCTCGCCGGAGGAGGCGCGTCGCCTGGTCGAGGCGCTTGGCGACCATGTCGATTTCTACAAGATCGGCCTCGCCCTTTTCATGTGCGGGGACTATTTCGAGCTGCTGCAATGGCTTACCGACCATGGCAAGAAGGTCTTTGTCGACCTGAAATTCTACGATGTGCCGCAGACCGTCGCCGGCGCCGTGGCCAAGCTGCGCGGCCGCCAGGTGTCATTCGCCACCGTTCACGGCAATGAGGCGATCCTGAAGGCGGCCTGTGCCGAGAAGGGCGATACCAAGATCCTCGGCGTGACCGTGCTCACCAGCATGGATCGCAATGATCTGATCGACCTCGGCTTCCCGGACGCGATCGACATTCGCGCCCTCGTCCTGTCGCGGGCGCGCCGCGCGCTCGCCGCCGGCTGCGACGGCGTGGTGGCCTCGGGGCTCGAAGCGGTGGAGCTGCGCAATGAGCTTGGCACGAGGTTGATGATCGTCGTGCCAGGCATCCGGCCGTTCGACAATGTCGATGATCAGAAGCGTACCGTCGATGTCGAGCAGGCCTTCCGCAATGGCGCCGACTACATCGTGGTCGGCCGGCCGATCCTCAATGCGTCATCGCCAACCGCCGCCGCCGAGAAGGTCCAGGAGCGGATCGCGGCGTTTTTTGCCAAGGCCTGATCAGGGGCCGAGAAACTCGCCGGCGAGCGCGCGGCGGATCAGCGCCCGCGTGTTGTCGATGCCGTAAAGTGCCGCGAAGGACCCGAAGCGCGGGCCCTTCTCCTCGCCGAGCAGCACCTGGTAGATCGCGTTGAACCACGCCAGCGACACCCCCGGCTTGTCGGGGGTTGCGCCCTTGGCGGCGAGGTCCTGATAGCGGGGAATGGCGCGACCGATATCGTAGAGCAGGGCCTGGATCTCCGCCGGTCCCGCACCTTGAGGCAACGTGTCGAGCCGCCGTTCCAGCTCGCTCAGCGCCGGCCGCTCGACCTCGTCGGCCGCGCGGTAGCGCTTGTTCGGCTTCACGAAATCATGGAAGTACCGGATGGCATAGCCGACCAGAGCATCGAGCTCGGGATGGGTCTCCGGCGAGACATTCGCGGCATAGCGCCTGAGGAACCCCCACAGAACCGACTTGGTCTCGGCATTGGCGACACCCGCAAGGTTGAGCAGGAGAGCGAAGCTCACCGGCATGTCGACCCGCGGCGGGTCACCGCCATGGATGTGCCAGACCGGGTTGCCCAGCTTGAGCCGGTCATCCTGCTTGTCATAGGCCGCAAGGAACGAGAAATACTCGTCGACATGCCGCGGGATGACGTCGAAATAGAGCCGCTTGGCCTCGCGAGGCTTGTTGAACATGAAGAGCTGGAGGCTCTCCGGCGAGGCATAGGTCAGCCATTCCTCGATCGACAGGCCGTTGCCCTTGGACTTCGAGATCTTCTGGCCCTTCTCGTCGAGGAACAGCTCATAGTTGAAGCCGGCAGGCGGGGTGCCGCCGAGTGCTGTGGTGATGCGGCTGGCAAGCTTCACCGAATCGATCAGATCCTTGCCCGACATCTCGTAATCGACGCCGAGCGCGAACCAGCGCATCGCCCAGTCGGGCTTCCATTGCAGCTTGCAATGGCCGCCGGTGATCGGCGTCTCGATGCGCTCGCCGCTCTCCGGGTCGCGCCAGACGATGGTGTGCGCCTCGAGATTGCGCGCCTCGATCGGGACCTGCATGACCATGCCGGTGCGCGGATGGATCGGCAGGAAGGGCGAATAGGTCTGGGCCCGTTCCTCGCGCAGCGACGGCAGCATGATCTCCATGACCTCGTCGAAGCGCTCGAACACCCTGATCAGGGCCTGGTCGAACCGGCCGGAGGCGTAGTAGTCGCTGGCAGAGGCGAACTCATACTGAAATCCGAAGCGGTCGAGGAAGTCGCGCAACATCGCGTTGTTGTGGTGGCCGAAGCTTTCGAACCGCCCGAACGGGTCGGGGATGCGGGTCAGCGGCATCCCGAGATGTCGCGCCACCATATCGCGATTGGGGATGTTGTCGGGAACCTTGCGCAGGCCGTCCATATCGTCGGAAAAGCACAGCAGCCGCGTCTTCAATCCGGTCATGGTCTCGAAGGCGTGGCGCACCATCGTGGTCCGCGCCACCTCGCCGAAGGTGCCGATATGCGGCAACCCGGACGGGCCATAGCCGGTTTCGAACAGGACCTCGCCGGCGGTCCGGCCCTGGCCCTTCAGCCGGTCGATGATCTTGCGCGCTTCCTCGAATGGCCAAGCCTTGGAAGTGTGCGCCGCCTCGCGCAATGCGTTGTCGGAATGGGACTTCATGGCTCTTAATGTCATGAATGGTCCGCCACCTCCAGAGGCATTGGCGGCGAGTCCGCGCCGGCGGCCGGCGGTACGCCGTCCAGGAGAATTCCACAGCCATATCACGGCTTTCGTTCCTCTTTAGTGGGCAGGATTCCTGTTTGCCTGTATATCTCGGCGATGCACGGTTCCGGTGATTCGTCGGGGCGGGGCGGGCAGGCAGGGGAACGGCAGGCATCATGGGTGGCGTGGTCGGCGCTGTCGGTAGGGTGGCCGGCGATGCTTCGCTGGCCATTGCCGCCATCCTGTTCGCCATTGCCGTCTTCATTTGGGCCATTTTCGTCATTCGCAGGCTGACGCGCGACGAAGCACGGGCGCAGCGGCGGATCACCGAGCTCGAGGTCGAGCTCAACGAGGCGGAGGCGGCTCTCGCCGCCGAGCCCAACATCCTGATGATCTGGCGCGGCCGGGCGTCGGAGCCGGAGCGCATTGCGGGCGACATGCGGGGCACGGTCGCGGTGCCGCAGGACGCCGCGATGCTGCTGGATTTTCCGCGCTGGCTCGAGGCCGAGTCCGCCGCGACCCTCGGCGAGGCGCTTTCCGCGATGCGGGAGGCCGGGCGCCCGTTCAACATCGGCGTTCGGACGCGGGCCGGCGAGCTGATCGAAGCCGATGGCCGCACCGCCGGGGGCCTTGCCACCTTGCGGCTTCGGCCGTTGGCCGGAGAAAGGCGAGACCGCACCGAGCTTGCCTATGACAGCCGCAAGCTCGGCAAGCAGGTGGAGCGCCTGTCGGCCATTCTCGATGCGGCGCCCTTCGCCATCTGGCTGAACGACGATGGCGGCCGGCCGATCTGGGTCAATCGCTCCTACATGTCGGCGGTCGAGGCGCAGGATTACGATCAGGTGCTCGCCCGTCCGATCCTCCTCGCCAACCCGGCCCAGATCCGCTTCGACGCCGAGAAGGGCCATGGGCGGTGGGGCCGGCGCGGCACGGCCTCGGCGGTGATCGGCGGCGAGAAGCGGGCGCTCGAGATCTACGAGATTCCGCTGACCAGCGGCCATGCGAGCTTCGCCATCGACATCACGCTCCTGGACGAGACGCAGAAGGAGCTGAACCGCCACATCCGGGCGCATGCCTCGATTCTCGACAAGCTCCAGACGGCGATCGCGATCTTCGGACCGGACCAGCGTCTGCGGTTCTTCAACGCCGCCTATGCCGATCTCTGGGGGCTCGATGCGCCATGGCTCGAGACGCGGCCGACGGATGGGGAAATTCTCGACCGGCTGCGCGAGTTCAGGCGCCTGCCGGAGCAGGAGAACTTCAGGGACTGGCGGAACCGGCAGCTGGCCGCCTACAACACGCTCGAGACGCGCGAGACCTGGTGGCACCTGCCCAACGGTCAGACGCTCCGGGTGATCGCCGAGCAGCATCCGTTCGGCGGCGTCACCTATCTCTATGACGATGTCACCGAGCAGATCCGGCTCGAAAGCCAGTATCGCGAGCTGATCGGCGTCCAACGCGAGACCGTCGACAATCTGCATGAAGGCGTGGCGCTGTTCGGCACCGATGGCAAGCTCAAGCTGTTCAATCCCACTTTCTCCCGCGTGTGGGGCCTCGATGCCGCGGCGCTTGCCGAGGAGCCGCATATCCGCGAGGTGATCGCGCATTGCCGGCAGTTCCATGAGGACCAGCGGATCTGGGACGAGATCAAGATCGTCACCACCTCGCTGGATAGCGGCCGCCGCTCGCTCCAGGGACGCCTCACCCGCAATGACGGGGTGGTGCTCGACTACGCCACGGTGCCGCTGCCGGACGGCAACACGCTATTGACCTTTGTCGACGTCACCGCCAGCGCCGGCATCGAGAAGGCGCTCAGGGAGCGCAACGAGGCGCTGATCGCCGCCGACCGGCTCAAGACCAACTTTCTCTCCAATGTGTCCTACGAGCTGCGCACGCCGCTCACCAACATCATCGGCTTCGCCGAGGCCATGGCGCTCGGCATTGCCGGAGAGCTGGCGCCCAAGCAGGTCGAATATCTGCAGCACATCAGGACGTCGTCGCGCGATCTCCTGTCGATCATCGATGCCATTCTCGATCTCACGACGATCGATGCGGGGGCGATGGAGCTCAAACTGGCGGCGATCGATGTCGGGGAGCTCCTGCAGGCGACCGCCGATGCGGCGTCCGAGGCAATCGAGCGGCGCGACCTCACGCTCAATATCGAGATGGCGGAGGATGCAGCGAGCTTCGTCGGCGACCTCAAACGGGTGCGGCAGATCCTGGCCAATCTGTTGTCGAATGCGGTCGGCTTCTCCGACGCCGGGGCGACGATCAGGATGGGGGCGCGGCGCGACGGTCATCAGGTGCTGCTCTGGGTCAGCGACACCGGACGGGGGATCGACCCCGACTATCAGGACAAGGTGTTCGAGCGCTTCCAGGCCCGGCCGATCTCAGGCGGTCATCGTGGCCCAGGGCTCGGCTTGTCGCTGGTCAAGAGCTTTGTCGAGCTCCATGAGGGGCAGGTGTCGATGATTTCGCGGCTGGGACGCGGCACCACGGTGATCTGCCGGTTTCCTGTTGACGGACCGGGTGCACGGAGGGTGGCAATGGCATGACTGAGCTGTCTCATAAGCGGGGCTTTAATTCTACCCGGGCGATCGACTATGGTCCTTCGGTCATGAGCTCAAGCGGGCAATATCACGAGCTTGAACAGACGCTTGCAGGGGAGCGCGCCACGGTCGCGCTCGGCGTCGGGCTGGCGCCGCTCCTCAGACCGGGCGATCTGGTGTGCCTCAATGGCGGTCTCGGCGCCGGCAAGACCACGCTGGCGCGGGCGGTGATCCGGACCATTGCCGGTGATCCGGCGCTCGAAGTGCCGAGCCCGAGCTTCGCCATCGCCCAGCTCTACGATCTGACCCTGCCGGTCGCCCATTTCGACTTCTTCCGGCTCGACGGTCCAGCGGAGGTCGAGGAGACGGGATTGCGGGATGCTCTCGGGAATCGGGTGGTGCTGCTCGAATGGCCGGACCGGACCGGGGCCCTCGCCGACAACCGCCTCGATATCGAGCTCTCCGGGGCAGGCGAACACCGGTCGGTGATCCTGCGCGGTTTCGGCAACTGGGCGGAGCGGCTGCAGCGCTGGCAAAACGCCCGTTCCTTCATTGCGGCGACCGACTGGGCGAAGGCCCATCGTCAGGCGCTGCCCGGCGATGCCTCGACGCGGCGCTATGAACGGCTGGTCGGGGGGCCGCGGCCGGCGCTGCTGATGGACATGCCGGCGCGGCCGGATGGCCCGCCGGTCAAGGATGGCAAATCCTACAGCGCCATCGCTCATCTGGCCGAGGACGTGCGGGCGGTGATGGCGGTATCAGGCGAGCTGCTGCGGCGTGGCTATTCGGCGCCGGAGATCTTTGCGGCCGACGCGAAGCACGGGTTCCTGCTCATCGAGGATTTCGGCGACCGGGTGTTCGGGCGGATGATCACCGAGGGCCGGGACATGTCGGAGCCGTTTCACAGCGCGGTTCTGCTGCTGGCCGATATTGCCGGGCGAAGCGACTGGCCGGCGGAGGTTAGGGTGGCGGGACAACCCTATCGCATTCACCCGTTCGACCAGGATGCGATGTTGGTCGAAGCCGAGCTCCTGACCTCCTGGTATGTGCCGCTGATCAGCGGCAAGAGGATCGATCCCGGGGTGGAGCAGGCCTATCGCGAGGCGTGGTCACCAGTGCTGCCGCTGGCCAAGCCGGTCCCCGGCGTCTGGTCGCTGCGCGACTTCCATGTCGACAATCTGTTCTGGCTGCCCGAGCGCTCGGGGATCAATCGGGTCGGCTTGATCGACACCCAGGACGCGGTGATCGGCCATCCCGCTTATGATCTGGTGTCGATCCTGCAGGATGCACGGGTCGACGTGGCCGGGGAGACGGCCCGCGAGCTCCTCGATCTTTATTGCGCGGCCCGCGCCGCGGTCGATCCGGGGTTCGACGAGCCAGCGTTCCGGACGGCCTATGCGGTGCTCGGGGTGCAGCGGGCGGCCAAGATCCTCGGCATCTTCTCGAGGCTGTCGCTGCGCGACATGAAGCATGGTTATCTGCGCCATTTGCCGAGGGTGCGGCGACAGCTCGATCAGGGGCTCGCCCATCCGGCGCTCGGGCAGCTCAGCGCCTGGTTCGAGCGCCATCTGCCGCGGTCGGCAGTGGGCGTTGGGGCGCCGTCATGATCAAATCCGCCATGGTGCTGGCTGCCGGCCGCGGCGTCAGGATGCGGCCACTGACGCTCGACCGGCCAAAGCCGCTGGTCACCGTGGCGGGGAAGCTGCTCATCGACTATTCGATCGATGCGCTGAAACGGGCCGGCGTCGAGCGGATCGTGGTCAACACCCATCATTTCAGCGAGCAGATGGCGGCCTGGGCGCGAACACGGAAAGACGAGGGGATCGTGCTGTCGGACGAGAGCGATCTCCTGCTCGACACCGGCGGCGGTGTCGTGAAAGCGCTGCCGCTTCTCGGTCATGAGCCATTCGTGGTGATCAATAGCGACAGTTTCTGGCGCGACGGGCCGGAGCCGGCGCTCGCCCGGCTTGCCGCAGCGTTCGATCCTGAGAAGATGGACGCGCTGCTGCTGCTCAGCAGCCACAACCAGGCAGTCGGTTTCGAGGGGCCGGGCGACTTCCATATGGACGCGCTGGGCCGGCTGAGGCGGCGAGGCAGCGACCCGACCGCGCCGTTCATTTTCGCCGGATGCCATATTCTCGATCCGCGGCTCCTGGAGAATGCGCCGAAGGGGCCGTTCTCGATGAATTTCGCCTGGGACAAGGCGCTCGCCGACGGCCGGCTTCATGGGCTTCGCCATGACGGCCCGTGGCTCCATGTCGGAACGCCCGAGGCGATCCCGATCGCCGAAGAGGCGCTCGAGGCATTATGAGCACCGGAGCATCACGCTCTAGCAGAGCGGCCATGCCGGCACCCGTCCTTGACCAGGGTAAAGGCGCTTCTTACCTTTCCTTCCCGAATAGTCCGACAGCGAGGATTCGATGAGCACGATGAAAGTGTCCGCAGTGTCCGATACGTCCTTCGAGACCGAGGTCCTGAAGGCCGAAACACCTGTGGTTGTTGATTTCTGGGCCGAATGGTGCGGGCCGTGCCGGCAGATCGGACCGTCGCTCGAGGAGCTGTCGTCGGAGATGATCGGCAAGGTCAAGATCGTCAAGCTCAATGTCGACGAGAACCCTTCGGTGGCGAGCCGCTATGGCATCCGCAGCATCCCGCATCTCATGATGTTCAAGTCCGGCAAGGTGGAATCGACATTCAGCGGAGCGGCTCCCAAGACCCGGATTGCCGAGTGGATCAACCGCTCCGTTTAACTCAGCCGCGGGCGGTGCCGGTGACACCCGAGGCGGTCTCGCCGAGATGGAGGGCGAGCACCCGCCCGGCGAGATAGAGCGAGCCGCCGATCAACAACCTGACGGGCGCGCCCGGAATTTGCGACGCGTGGCGCACCGCTTCCTCAATCGAGCCGGCGGGCGAGGCGTCGAGCCCTTCGGCGCGGGCGATGCGGGCAAGCTCGTCGGCGGGCATGGCGTTCTCCTCGCCCGGGATGGCGATGGTGATCACCCGGCGGGCCAGGCCTTTGAAAGGGCGAAAATAGCCGGCCGCTTCCTTGGTCTTCAGCATGCCGGTAATCAGCGACAGCGGGCGTGACAGGCGCTCGTCGAGCTCGGCCAGGCTCTCCGCCACGGCGCGCCCGGCCGACGGGTTGTGACCGCCATCGAGCCAGATCTCGGTACCCGACGGGGCAAGCTTGAGGATCTGTCCGGGGCCGAGCCGCTGCATGCGAGCCGGCCACTCGGCCTGGCGAAGACCTCGGGCGATGGCGCCATCCTCGATGCGGGGGTCGGCCAGGGCGCGGATGGTGGCGATGGCGGTTCCGGCATTGTCGATCTGGAAGCGGCCCGGCAGGATCGGTAGGGGCAGGTCGAGGAGGCCGCTCTCATCCTGGTAGACCAGCCGGCCATGCTGCTCGAAGGACGACCAATCCTGAGCGGAGATGAGGGTGGGTGCGGCCCGACGGCGGGCCTCGGCGATGATGGCGTCAAGAGCTTGCTCGGGCTGCGGCGCGACAATGCAGGGCACGCCCTCCTTGAGGATGCCGGCTTTCTCGGCGGCGATGCCGGGGAGGGTCGTGCCGAGGAACTGCTGGTGGTCGAAATCGATGGTGGTGATGACGGTGGCGCGCGGGTTATCGATCACATTGGTGGCGTCGAGCCGGCCGCCGAGCCCGACCTCCAGCACCAGATAGTCGGCGGGATTGCGGGCAAAAGCGAGAAAGGCGGCGGCCGTGGTGATCTCGAAGAAGGTGATCGGCTCGCCAGCGTTGGCCTCCTCGCACTCGGCGAGGAGGGCGATGAGATCCGGCTCGGAGATGAGCGTGCCGCGGCCCGGCCTGCCCAGGCGGATCCGCTCGTGGAACCGGATGAGATGCGGCGAGGTGTAGACATGGGCCGAGAGTCCCGCCGCCTCGATGAAAGCGCGGCAATAGGCGACGACCGAGCCCTTGCCATTGGTGCCGGCGACATGGATGACCGGCGGCACGCGCCGCTCCGGGTTGCCCAGCCGGTCGAGGAGACGCCACATCCGGTCGAGCTTGAGATCGATGATTTTCGGATGAAGATCGAGGAGGCGGGTGAGAATGGCATCGCTCATCGCCATGGCACGCGATCCTTGACTGGCCGCCTCCCTCGGCGGCCGCCTCGCTCTCCAATGGCTCCATCCGCTCGACCTCCTCCTCGGTTGCCGGCTCGCGCTTGGCCGGCGCTTTCTTCATCAGGAGCCTGATCATCCGGGCGACGGTCTCGCGCATCAGGTGGCGGTGAACGACCATGTCGACCATGCCATGCTCGAGCAGGTATTCGGCGCGCTGGAAGCCTTCGGGCAGCTTCTCGCGGATGGTCTGCTCGATGACCCGCGGACCGGCGAAGCCGATGAGGGCACCAGGCTCGGCGAGCTGGACGTCGCCGAGCATGCCGTAGGAGGCGGTGACGCCGCCGGTGGTGGGATGGGTCAGCACCACGATATAGGGCAGGCCGGCGCGGCGGAGCGCCTGGACCGCCACCGTCGTGCGCGGCAGCTGCATGAGGGAGAGGATGCCCTCCTGCATGCGCGCGCCGCCCGAGGAGACAAACAGCACGAAAGGCGTGCGGCGCTCGACGGCGGTCAGCATGGCGGTGATGATGGCCTCGCCGGCGGCCATGCCGAGCGAGCCGCCCATGAAGGCGAAATCCTGGACGGTTATCACCGTCTCGATGCCGTCGAGGGTGCCGAGGGCGGCCATCACGCAGTCGTTGCGCTCGGTCTTGGCGCGCGCCTCCTTGAGGCGGTCGGCATAACGCCGCTCGTCGCGGAAGCGAAGGGGATCCTGGGTGACCTCCGGGAGTGTGATCTCCTCGAATTCGCCGCCGTCGAACATGGCATTGAGCCGGACATCCGGCGGCATGCGCATATGATGGCCGGAATTGGGAATGACGAACTGATTGGCCTCGAGATCGCGGTAGAAAACCATCTCGCCGGTCTCGGGGCACTTGACCCACATATTGTCAGGAAGCTCGCGCTTGACGCCGAGGAAGGAGCGGATTTTCGGGCGAACGAAGTTCTTGATCCAGTTCATCTCTCGAGCCCTCCTCGGGCGGCCGCCAATCCTGCGGCAGGGGTGAGCCCACGGGCCAGCATCGACACGAGCTCAAGCAGGGATGGCGCGGTCTTGCCGGTGGCCCGGCCGTCCCGATCGAGCGTCTCGCCGATCCGCCGGGTCAGGGCCGAGCCGACGACGACGGCGTCGCATTCGCCCGCCAGCGCCCGCACCTGGTCCTCACTCTTGACGCCAAAACCTACCGCTATCGGCAGCTCCGTTGCGCTTCGGATGCGCGCCACCTCGCGCGCCACCTTGGCGATGTCAGGCGCCTTGGTGCCGGTGATGCCGAGCACCGAGACGTAATAAAGGAAGCCCGAGGTGTTGGCGAGCACCGCCGACAGCCGTCGCTCGTCGGTGGTCGGGGTGGCGAGGCGGATGAAGCTCAACCCGGCCCGGATGGCGGGGAGGCAGAGCTCGGAATCCTCTTCCGGGGGCAGGTCGACCACGATCAGGCCATCGACGCCGGCGGTACGGGCATCAGCAAGAAAACGGTCGACGCCATAAATAAAGATCGGATTGTAATAACCCATGAGCACCAGGGGCGTTTTGTCGTTGCGCCGCCGGAAGTGCCGGATCATCTCCAGGGTCTTGACCATGGTCTGGCCGGCCTTGAGCGCCCTGAGCCCCGCCGCTTGAATGGCCGGACCGTCGGCCATCGGATCGGTGAAGGGCATGCCGAGCTCGATCAGATCGGCGCCCGCTTCGGGCAGCGCCTCGAGGATGGCCAGCGAGGTTGCGTAATCGGGATCGCCGGCGGTGATGAAGGTGACGAGGCCGGAGCGGCCAGCCGCCTTCAGCCCGCGAAAGCAGCGATCGATCCGGCTCATCTCGGTCACAGCACGACTCCGAGGTGCTGGGCCACGGTGAAGATGTCCTTGTCGCCGCGGCCGCACATATTCATCACCAAGAGGTGGTCGCGCGGACGCTCGGGTGCAATCTCCATGACCTTGGCGAGGGCATGGGCGGGCTCGAGGGCCGGGATGATGCCTTCGAGCTCGCAGCACAGCTTGAAGGCGGTCAACGCCTCGTCATCGGTTGCCGACAGGTAGCTGACGCGCCCGACATCGTGGAGCCAGGCGTGCTCGGGGCCGATGCCGGGATAGTCGAGGCCGGCCGAGATGGAGTGGGCTTCGGCGATCTGCCCGTCATCGTCCATGAGCAGATAGGTCTTGTTGCCATGAAGGACGCCGGGCCGGCCGCCACTGATCGAAGCGGCATGGAGACCGGAGTCGAGCCCGCGGCCGGCCGCCTCGACGCCGTAGATCGCCACATCCGGATCATCGAGGAAGGGGAAGAACAGGCCCATGGCATTCGAGCCGCCGCCGATTGCCGCCACCAGCGAATCGGGGAGCCGGCCCTCCCGCGCCATGATCTGGCGCCGGGTCTCGTTGCCGATCACCGATTGGAAGTCGCGGACCATCGTCGGATAGGGATGGGGGCCGGCGACCGTCCCGATGCAATAGAAAGTGTCCTCGACATTGGCGACCCAATCGCGCAGCGCCTCGTTCAGGGCATCCTTGAGGGTGCGCGAGCCGGAGGAGACGGGGCGGACCTCGGCGCCCAGGAGCTTCATGCGGAAGACGTTCGGCTTCTGCCGCTCGACATCGACCTCGCCCATATAGACGACGCATTGGAGGCCGAAGCGGGCGCAGGCAGTGGCGGTCGCGACGCCATGCTGGCCGGCGCCGGTCTCGGCGATGATCCGGGTCTTGCCCATGCGGCGGGCGAGCAGGATCTGGCCCATGGCATTGTTGATCTTGTGAGCGCCGGTGTGGTTGAGCTCGTCGCGCTTGAAGTAGATCTTGGCGCCGCCGAGATGCTCGGTCAGCCGCTCGGCGAAATAAAGCGGCGAGGGCCGCCCTACATAGTGCTCGAGAAAGGATGAAAGCTCAGCCTCGAATCCGGGATCGGCGCGGGCCGCCTGATAGGCCTGCTCGAGATCGAGAATAAGGGGCATCAGGGTCTCGGCCACGAAGCGACCGCCAAACCGACCGAAATGGCCGTGCTCGTCGGGGCCCGTCCTGAAGGAATTGGGTGCGCTGACCTGCATTGTCTCGTCCGAAAACCGACTTTCGCGCGGTTTTAACCGGCGCGGCGCACCGCCTCAATGAAATTTCGGATCAATTCCTCGTCCTTGACACCGCGGGCACGCTCGACACCGGAGGAGACGTCGACGATCGCCGCCCCGGTCAGCGCGATGGCGCGGCCAACATTGGACGGATCGAGCCCCCCGGAAAGCATGAACTTCCCGGAAATGCCGGCCTTTTGACAGAGCTCCCAGTCGAAAGCCAGGCCATTGCCGCCCGGGAGCCCGCCGGCCAGGGACGGCGGCGCCTTGGTATCGAACAGGATCATCGCTGCCACATCGTGAAAGGCGCGGGCCTTGGCGAAATCGTCGGCATCGCCGATTGCGATCGCCTTGATCACCGGAATGCCCGTCCGGGTTGAAATATCCAGAACGACTTCCGGCGTCTCCGAGCCATGGGCCTGGATGAAGTCGGGCCGGACGTCGGCGGCGATCCGCTCGATATCGTCTGCTGGCGCATTGACCACGACGGCCACTGACCTGGCGCGGCCGCGCGCCTGGTCGGCGAGGTGGCGCGCGGTTTCGATCTCGACATGGCGCGGACTCGGTCGGTGAAAGACGAGGCCGACGAAATCGGCACCGGCGGCAAGCGCCGCTGCCATCGCCTCGGGCGTGGACAGCCCGCAGATTTTCACCTTCGTCGACATCGCGTCTCGCTCTCAGGCGCGATCATGAAGCATGATGGCGCAGGCAAGGTCCTCGAGTGCCGTGCCGCTCGCTTTGAACAGCGTGATCTCGTCGTCGCGCGTGCGACCACGATGGCGGCCGGTGCACAGCTCCTTGAGATCGGCGGCGATGCGCTCGGGGGCGAAGCGCCCCTCGGCAATGGCCAGCATGATGTCGCCGGCCTCCGACAATGCGCCCTCACGGGTGTCGACGAAGACCGAGGCGCGCTCGACGGCCGCGCCATCGACCTCGCGCATGGTTGGTCGGAAGGCGCCCATGACGTCGACATGGACGCCGGCCTTCAGCCATTCACCGCGAATGACCGGATCGGTCGAAGTGGTGGCAGAGGAAACGATGTCGGCCCAGCCAATGCTCTCGGCAAGCGGGATCGCGGGGGCACTGGCGGCGATGCCGTCGCGGCTGAGCGCCTCGGCGAGCGCTTCAGCCTTGTCGCGGCTGCGATTGTAGATCCGCACCGTCTTGATGGAGCGGACCGAGGCGTGGGCATAGACGAGATGGGCGCCGACCACACCGGCACCGATCAAGGTCAGGCGGCTGGCATCGGGCCTGGCCAGGTAGTCCGCCGCCAGAGCCGAGGCGCAGGCGGTGCGCCGGGCGGTGAGCTCACGGCCATCGATCAGGGCCAAGGTCTCGCCGGTCGTGCCGGAAAACAGCTGGTAACCGGCCTGGACGGTGGGGAGATCGCGCCGGGCGTTGTCGGGGACCACCATCACGGTCTTGAGGCCGACAAAAGCACCCTCGGGGCCGCGCACCGACATGTCGGTCCAGGACGGCATCATCAGGAATTTGCAGGAATCGGTGCCGGCGCGCGGCAGATCATGGTGGTGGCGGAGCGGCGACACGATGTCGGCGGCGAAGCCGGTGCGCAGGGCTTCGACGAAGTCGCGATGGGTGGCCAGACGGGCGATGTCGGACGCCGAGATGGTCTTCAAAAGGCTTCTGTCCTCAACTTCGCGGGCTCGGCAGCTGGAGAGCGCCGGGCGCTGCCGGGCGGGTTTCAAGATTGCGCCGCAATTGGGCCCGCGCCTGGCGGGCTGCCCGCCGCCAGCGCCCCTGGTTGACCCAGGCGGCCATCCAGCCGGCGATCAGCCCGAAAAAGATGGCGGTGAACACCACGATCCACAATGGGATGCTGACCGCCAGGATGGGGTCGCCGGGCGAGATCGGATCGAATGCCACGGTCACCGGATGGCGGTTGGCGACCGCGAAGACGATCAGCACCAGAGCGGCAAGCAGGCCGAGGATCCGCGCGGTGAAGCGTTTCATCTGTCGAAGTCACTCCTCGTCGATGGCGGCCGGCTCGCGACAATCAGCCGGCCTCCTCGTTCAGCTTGTCGCGCAATTCCTTGCCGGTCTTGAAAAACGGGATCCGCTTGGCATCGACCTCGACCGAGTCGCCGGTCCGCGGGTTGCGCCCCTGCCGGGCGTTGCGGCTTTTGACGGAAAACGCGCCAAACCCCCGAAGCTCGACGCGGTCTCCGCGCGCCAGAGCGACGATGATCTCGTCGAATATTGTGTTGATGATGCGCTCAACGTCGCGATGGTAGAGATGCGGATTTTGCTGAGCGATCAGCTGTATCAGCTCGGATTTGATCATTCGACCCCGAGGGCAAGACTGCTGACGCTTGCACCTGACTTGACCTCACGGGCGAGCCTGCCAAACAGACAGTAGACCGTCAAGCCGCGCGACGTCGAAAGCATCCTTCGCGGTGATCAAAAGAGACGCGAGTGGCCCTTTCTCGAGCCCGAAGACGCTCTTCACGAGGCCGAGACCGAAAGAAGAGTCCTCGTCGTCGGGCTTCCAGGTGACCACTTTGAGGG
>JBKOZY010000399.1:0-8889 GCA_046726135.1 Pseudomonadota bacterium
CCGCCTTCCTCGAACCCCACGTACCCGGGGGGCGCGCCGTTGAGGCGCGCGACAGCATGCTTCTCCATGTACTCGGACATGTCGATGCGCACCATCGCCTGCTCGTCGTCGAACAGAAAGGCGGCGAGCGCCTTGGTGAGCTCGGTCTTGCCGACACCGGTCGGACCGAGGAACATGAACGAGCCGATCGGCCGGTTCGGATCCTGCAGGCCCGCACGCGCCCGCCGGACCGCCGTCGCCACTGCATGCACCGCTTCCGCCTGCCCGACCACGCGCCGCGACAGCGCCTCCTCCATCTTGAGCAGCTTGTCGCGCTCGCCCTCGAGCATCTTGTCGACCGGGATGCCGGTCCAGCGTGACACGACCTGCGCCACGTGGTTCTCGGTCACCGCCTCCTCGACCAGCGACTGCCGCGATGCCTGCTCGACCTCGCGCAGCCGCTTCTCGAGCTCCGGAATCCGCCCGTAGGCAAGCTCGCCGGCCCGCGCCAGATCGCCCCGGCGCTGCGCCTGCTCGAGCTCGACTCGGGCTGTATCGAGCTCCTCCTTGATCTTCTGCGCCTGGCCGAGCTTCTCCTTCTCGGCCCGCCACATGGCGGTGAGCTCGGCGGCCCGCTCCTCGAGATCGGCGAGCTCCTTTTCGAGCCGCGACAGCCGCTCGCGCGAGGCCGCATCGGTCTCCTTCTTGAGTGCCTCGCGCTCGATCTTCATCTGGATGATTCGGCGGTCGAGCTCGTCGAGCTCCTCGGGTTTCGAGTCGACCTGCATCCTGAGGCGCGAGGCTGCCTCGTCCATCAGGTCGATCGCCTTGTCGGGCAGGAAGCGGTCGGTGATGTAGCGGTTTGACAGATTGGCCGCCGACACGATGGCCGAGTCGGTGATCCGCACGCCGTGATGGACCTCGTATTTCTCCTTGAGGCCGCGCAGGATCGAGATCGTGTCCTCGACCGTCGGCTCGCTGACGAACACCGGCTGGAAGCGCCGCGCCAGCGCTGCGTCCTTCTCGACATGCTTGCGATATTCATCGAGCGTCGTCGCGCCGATGCAATGGAGTTCGCCGCGTGCCAGCGCCGGCTTGAGCAGGTTGGAGGCATCCATCGCGCCATCCGCCTTGCCCGCCCCGACCAGCGTATGCATCTCGTCGATGAACAGGATGATTCGGCCCGCCGCCGCCTGGATCTCGCTGAGCACCGCCTTGAGGCGCTCCTCGAACTCGCCGCGATATTTCGCCCCGGCAATCAGCGCGCCCATGTCGAGCGCCATCAGCTGTTTGTCCTTCAGGCTCTCCGGCACATCGCCATTGACGATGCGCAGCGCCAAGCCCTCGGCAATGGCCGTCTTGCCGACACCGGGCTCGCCGATCAGCACCGGGTTGTTCTTGGTGCGCCGCGACAGCACTTGAATGGTGCGCCGGATCTCCTCGTCGCGGCCGATCACCGGATCGAGCTTGCCGGCCCTTGCCGCTTCGGTGAGGTCACGAGCATATTTCTTGAGCGAATCATAGCCTTCCTCCGCCGAGGCGCTGTCGGCGGTGCGGCCCTTGCGCAGGGCGGCAATCGCCTGCTCGAGCCCCTGCGGGGTGACGCTCGCCGATTTCAGGGCCTTCTGCGCTTCGGACGGTTCGATCGCCAGCGCCTGCAGCAGCCGCTCGGCGGTGACGAAACTGTCGCCGGCCTTTTGAGCAAGCTTGCTCGCGGCATCGAACACCCGCGCCATTTCCGGCGCCATATAGAGCTGTCCCGCTCCCGACCCCTCGACCTTCGGCATGCGTTTGAGCGCTGCCTCATCGGCAGCGAGCGCCGCCTTGGGATTGCCGCCGGCCGCGCTGATCAGACCCGCCGCCAGCCCCTGATCATCATCGAGCAGCACCTTCAACAGATGCTCGGGGGTGAACCGCTGATGTCCCTCGCGCAGCGCCAATGACTGAGCCGCCTGAATGAACCCGCGCGCTCGCTCGGTATATTTTTCAAAATCCATTTTGAACCTCCTCGGCCCCGTGGCTGATTTTCGTCCGGCCCTCGAGAGGCGCCGGCCCCGGAACGCTGCACGGTCCAGCAACGGATATGGTGTTGCGCGAAAGTCACGCAAGCATCATCAATGGCAAAAGTTTGCCAACATGCCGTTGACGCCTGTCAAGGCCCAACCGGATTCAATTGGAGGCGAAGTCTTCCGAGCTTTCGGTCGGCGGCTCGTTGTCGGACTGCTGAGTCTCCCCCGGCGCCTCGCTCTTGCGCTCGCCCCGCGGCCGGCTGTCGCGCCTGAACCGCCCATTGCCCGATGAGCCGGTTCCCGAAGCGCGGCGCAGGAAATCCGGCTGATGACCGCTCCAGCCATTGCCCTGCGCTTCCTCGCCGGGACCAGCATCGCGGAACTCGCGACCTTCCCGGTTCTCCCGGAATTCGCGGCCTTCCCGGGGTGGGCGGTTGTCACGGCCATCGCGGTTGTCACGGCTGTCGCGATCGCGGAAGTCCCGCTCGCGCGGCCGGCGGAATTCCCGCGGCTGCTCGCTTTCGCCCTCACCATCGCGGCTCTGCATCTCCCGCACCGGGCGTTGCGCCTGCAGATCGCCGATGTCGGGCTGCGGCCCGTGGCCGGCCGGGACGAGTTCCTCGTCCTCCGGCCCTTCGGCATCGTCGTCCTCGACATCATCGCCGAATGGCCGCCGAATGCCACCCGGCGGTCCGTTCTGCTGAGCGAAGCTCTGTGCCGCTGCGACGATGCGCAAATAGTGCTCGGCATGCTGGTAATAGTTCTCGGCCATCACCGAATCGCCGGACGACTGGGCATCGCGCGCCAGCTGGAGATACTTCTCGGCGACATGCTGGGCATTGCCGCGGACCTTGACGTCCGGCCCATTGCTTTCAAACACCCGGTTGACCGGACTACCTTGGCGACGGCCGCGGCCGCGCGATCTGTTCTTGTGTTGACCCTGTCTCATTCTGCCATTTACACCCGAAATTGCGACCCGCGACCTTGATCCAGCCGCGCTGCCGCGTCCTGTTCACCGAGTTCCGAGGAACTCGGTACCTGAAACGCTAATGTCCAAGAAAGCCGATTTGCGTGGCAATCTCCGCCAAAGCAGGTCTAGTGCTCACGGATTCCGGAAGCTGTCCACCCTCAAGGGGTTCAACCTTAGGCGTAGAACGCCGCCAGCCTGAACTGACATCTCCGCACTCCCCTCGACCCTCCCCGGCCACGCTGTCGCTACCAGCGATGAGTGCAGAATGCCCATGTAGGGACGCTTCTATTGCCCGGCAGACTACCCGTTTGACGCCGGCTTTCCAACTGCTTTTTTCCTGATCGCAATGCCCAAAATCGAAGATCTGTCATGCATCGTGGCGCTTCAGCACCACCACCCTGTCGCGGCCTGCGAGATCCCTTGCAACCTTCTCGCAGAAGTAACCATGCTCTCCGAAGGTGCTGATCACGGTACCTGCCTGCTCGCTGCCGATCTCGAGAACCAAGGCGCCACCTGGCACCAGCACCGAAGCCGCGTCCGCGGCAATCCGCCGATAGGCGTCAAGTCCGTCGGGACCACCATCCAGCGCTTCCACAGGATCGTGATTCCTGACGCCGATTTCAAGCGTCGCGATCGCCGCGTGCCTGATATAGGGCGGGTTCGACACGATGAGATCGAACCGGCCATCGATCCCCGCAAGCCAGTCTGCCACCATGAATGCCGCCCGCTCGCCGACGCCGAGCCGGTGCGCATTGGCGCGGGCGACCTCGAGCGCCGCCGCGCTGCTGTCGGTGCCGGTCCCCATCGCTGAGCCGATCTCGCACAGGAGCGTCACCAGAATGGCGCCGCTGCCGGTCCCGAGATCGAGAATGCGTGGCGACGACATGCCCGACAGGAGTCCCAAAGCCGTTTCGACCACCGTCTCGGTGTCGGGCCGCGGATCGAGGGTCGCCGGCGTGATGATGAAATCCCGCCCATAGAACTCCCGCCGCCCGAGGATCCGCGAAATCGGCTCCCCGCGCAGCCGCCGCGCCAGGTGATCGCGCGCCCGATTTACGTCGTCGGCCTCGACTTCGCGCTTCGGATCGGCGATCGCCGCCGTCCGGTCGATGCCGAGCGCGTCGAGCACCAGGACACGCGCATCGAGAGCGGCGCTGGCAACGCCTTCCCCCGCCAGCCGTGCCCGGAATTCACCGATGAGGCTCTCCACCGTGTCAGCCGGCATTCCCGTCGCTGCCAGCGAGCAGCTCGGCATGATGCTGCGTGATCAGCGCATGGATCAGCTCCTCGAGCGCCGGCCCTACCATCACCAGATCGAGCTTGTAGAGCGTGAGATTGATCCGGTGATCGGTCACCCGCCCTTGTGGGAAATTGTAGGTCCTGATGCGTTCCGACCGGTCGCCCGACCCGACCTGACCGCGCCGGACCGCCGACCGTTCGGCATCCAGCCGCTCCCGCTCGCGCTCATACAGCTTGGCTCGCAAAATCTTCAACGCTTTGGCCTTGTTCTTGTGCTGCGATTTCTCGTCCTGCTGGCTGACCACGATGCCGGTCGGCAGATGGGTGATCCGCACCGCGCTGTCGGTGGTGTTGACCGACTGCCCGCCCGGCCCCGACGAACGGAAGACATCGATGCGGAGATCCTTGTCCTCGATCTGGACATCGACCTCCTCCGCTTCGGGAAGAACCGCAACCGTGGCAGCGGAGGTATGGATGCGGCCTTGCGCTTCCGTCGCCGGCACCCTCTGAACCCGGTGCACGCCCGATTCGAATTTGAGATGGGCATAAGCACCGGCACCGGAGATCTGCGCCACGATCTCGCGATAGCCGCCAAGCTCGGCCTCGCTGGCCGACAAGATCTCCACCCTCCACCCCTTGAACCCGGCATAGCGCTGATACATCCGGAACAGGTCGCCGGCGAACAGCGCCGCCTCGTCGCCGCCAGTGCCGGCCCTGACCTCAATAATGACGTTGCGCTCGTCGGCGGCGTCCTTGGGCAGCAGCATCAGCCGGAAATTCTGCTCGGCTTCACGGATCCGCCCGTCAAGCAAGGAGCGCTCGTCCTCGGCCAGCGATTTCAGCTCGCCATCACTCGCCTGGGCGAGCATTTCCTCGACCTCCGCCCGCTCGCGCCTGAGCGTTTCGAGCGACCGGGCAGCCCGTATCACCGGCTCGAGCTCGGCATATTCCTTGGACAGCTTGACAAAAGCATCGCCGGTTGCCCCGCTCGCCAATTCGGCTTCGATCACAGCGAAACGGTCGTTGAGTCGGGCAATCTTTTCACTTCCGATCGAAATCATCGTTCCTCGGCGCGGACCGGACAGCGTCCGCCACAGGTCAGGTCGCGCGTTCTAGCCGAGACTTTCGTCCGCGCCAAGCGTCAGCCGACGGCGAGCATGTTAGAGCATGATGAGTTTGGGTACGCTCGAGGCCTTCGACGAACCGACGCGGCAAAAGCGCCCGGCCCTTCGGGTTGCAGGCTGGGTGGACCTCCACATCATGCTCTAACCTTCGGTCAACCGCCCGAGGTCGAGCGAGCGCCCGACCAGGATCTCGCCTGGATTGCCGAGCTGACCCCTGTCCACCCCGTCGATCGAATAGCTGAGCAGGCCGCCATCGCGAGCGATGACCATGAGCCCGTCGCGGTTCGGCACCCGATAACTGTCGCCCGCCATCAATGTCTGGGTGAGCACCACGCGCCCCTGGGCATCCTCGATGCGGATCCAAACCTTGGCCCTGGCATGCAGCACCAGCCGCGAATCGACATTCTCAGAGCCATAAACCCGGCCGCCACCAGCTTTCTCTTCGCCTTCCGAAGCCGACCGATGGGTGCCCTTGCGCTTGAGCGTGCCGCCGGTTTCCCGCTGGATGAGCTCGGCGATCCCGCCGACCGGTTCGCTCGCCATCGCTTCCGCCTCGGGCTCGGGCAGATCGGGCCCCGGCGTAACCGCCTCGGCCTCGCGGGTCTCCGCCGAGTCTCCCTTCATGAATTCCTCGGTCAGCGATGTGATCGACGAGACTTCGCTCGCCGGCCCCTCGACCCGGACATTCGCCGGATTGCTGTGCGCCGTGACCCCCGTCGATTCTCCTCCCGCGCTCAGCACATAGCTTGCCGCTGCAAACAACAACATTGCCCCGCAAACGCAGGCGACGATCCCCCCATTGTTTTTGGCGGCGTCGATCAGCCGGTTGATGAGCGGGAAAGCGATGATCTCTGCGCTACCGAACGGCCTTGCGGCTCCAGATGTGCGCCGCGTCGTGCCGCTCTGCTGGGGCAGGAACCGGGCATAATGCTGGAGCAGCGGCCCCGGATCGAAGCCGAGATGATGCGCATAGGCTTCGAGCATCCGCAGAGTCTCCCGCGGCGGCGGCAATCGCGTCAGGTCACCGGCTTCGATCGCTTCGAGATGATGCGGATGCACCCGGCAGGCCCGCCCGGCATCTTGAAGCCGCTCGCGCCGCCGTTCCCTTTCACGCTGCAGGAACCAGCCGACCTCGCCTGCCGGATCGATTTCACCATCGGGTTTCGGCCGGAAGAACACGGAAGCGCGCGGCTTCCCCATATGGACCTGGCTGTCGCTGCTCATCAATGCCGATCCGCTGAAGCATCAGGCGCGGGAGGGTTTTCTCGCGCCTGTCGCAGCTACGATGGTTCAAAATGGTAACCATCAGGTTACGCTCAAACCGGTATGTTGTTGTCGGCCGCAAAGCCCATGAGCTCGGCCCTGATGCTGTGGTCGCCGCGGCCGAGCAGCGGCATGAGAAAGCTCTCGAGCTTGCCGGCGTCGAGCATCAGCGTCATCGACTTGACCGGTCCAATGGCGGCGGGCGCCATCGAGATCGAGCGATAGCCAAGCCCGATCAGCGCCATCGCCTCGAGCGGCCGCCCCGCCATTTCCCCACAAAGATTGACCGGCACGTCGAAGGCACGTGCCCGTTCGACCACGAACCGCAAGGCGTTGAGCGCCGGCGGGCTCAGCGGATCATAGCGGCCGGCGAGCTTGGGGTGACCGCGGTCTGAGGCGAACAGGAACTGCATGAGGTCGTTCGACCCGATCGACACGAAATCCACCTCGGCAAAAAACGCATCGAGCTGAAACAGCAGTGACGGCACCTCGATCATCGCGCCGAGCATCAGCGAGCGTGGCGGCGGATGGCCCTGCCTTTCGAGAAACGCCCGCTCGTCCAGCACCGCCGCCCGCGCATTGATGAACTCTGCGACCTCCGCCACCATCGGAAACATGATTCGAAGATCGCAGCCAGATCCCGCCCTGAGCAGCGCCCGCGCCTGGAGCCGGAGCAGCGCCGGACGTTCCAGCGCATAACGGATTGCCCGCCAGCCGAGCGCCGGATTGTCCTCGCGCGGCACATGGAGATAGGGCAGGGTCTTGTCGGAGCCGATGTCGAGGGTGCGGAACACCACCGTTTTCCCCCCCGCAGCGGCCAGAACCGCCGCATAGAGCCCGGCCTGCTGCTCCAGCCGCGGAAACCGCCGCGACAGCATGAATTGCAGTTCGGTCCGAAACAGCCCGATGCCGTCGGCGCCGGAATCGGAAAGATGCGGCAGATCGACGATCAGCCCGGCATTGATGTTGAGCGTGATCCGCTGACCATCGAGCGTCACCGCCGGCAAATGCCTGAGCTCGGCATATTTCGCCTGGCGACGCGCATAGAACCTGACCTTCTCGGCATAGGCTTGCTCGATGCCGGGCGACGGTCGGACATGGATCTCGCCGAGTCCGCCATCGACGATGATCGGATCGCCGGTCTCGACCAGCTCGACAATGTCGAGAACATGCCCGACCGCCGGGACGCCGAGCGCCCGCGCCACGATCGCCACATGGCTGTTGGTCCCGGATTCGGCGAGCACCAGGCCGCGCAGCCGCGTTCGGTCATAGTCGAGAAGCTCGGCAGGACCCATGGTGCGCGCCACCACGATGGCGTCGCGCGGCAGTTGGCCCTGCGCCGCCGTGCCGGTCTGACCCGTCAGGATGCGCAGCAACCGGTTCGCCAGATCATCGAGATCATGCAGGCGATCGCGCAGATAGGTATCGCTCTGGCGCATCATGCGGGCGCGGTTCTCCCCCTGCACCCGCTCGACCGCTGCCTCGGCCGTCAGGCCGGTCTCGACCGCCTCACGGATTCGCCTGACCCAGCCGCGGTCATGGGCAAACATCCGGAAGGTCTCGAGCACCTCATCATGCTCGCCGCCCTCGCCGAGGCTCAGGCGGCCGATCAAGCTGTCGACCTGCTGGCGCAGCGCCGCAATGCCCTCCTCGAGCCGCCGCTTCTCGTCGGGAATGCTTTCGGCGATCAGATTGGTGATGACGACGCGCGGCTCATGCAGGACGACATGGCCGAGCGCAAGCCCCTCGGCGATGCTCTCGCCGCGCAGATGATGGCTGCGCTGGCGTGCCGCTTCCGCCTCGCCGGCCTGCGCCAGCTCCTTCATGTCGCCGGAGGCGATGACCTCGGCCAGCACCATCGCCGCCGTCTGCAGCGCTTCCTCCTCCTCCTCGATATATTGCCGCTTGGTGCGGTTCTGGACGACCAGCACGCCGATCGAGCGACCGAGCCTCAGCAGCGGCACGCCAAGGAATGACGAATAGATCTCCTCGCCCGTTTCCGGCAAATACTTGAAGTCGGGATGGGACTGGGCCTCTGCGAGATTGAGCGGTGCGCCATCGAGTGCGATCTTTCCGACCAGACCTTCCCCGAGCTTCAGCCGGCTCTTATGCACCGCCGTCCGGTTCAGGCCCTCGGTCGCGAAGAGCTCGAGATCCCCGCCCGGCCGCAGCACATAGATCGAGCACACCTCGGCTACCATATTGGCAGCGATCAACGTCACGATGCGATCGAGCCTCTGCTGCGCTGCGACCGGCTCCGCCATGACCTCGCGCAGCCTTCGGAGCAGGACACGCGGGCCTAAGG
>JBKOZY010000400.1:0-3835 GCA_046726135.1 Pseudomonadota bacterium
CGACGAGGGAACCCTGATCGCCGCCATGCGGGCCCGCCGTCCATTCTGAGACAACCTCTGATCAGCTCCATTGGGCAGCAACTGGCCCGGAGGTTGCTGAGTCCCTTCCGTGGATTTTTCGGCATGTCCCGAATCGGGACGCCAAGACCTGAGGAAGGGGTTCGGACATGGGAAAGCTTTTGGCCTGGCTCGGCGGGTTTGGCAGAAACGATCGCGCCGCGGTGGCGCTGGTGTTCGGGGTCTCGGTGGTCCCCTTCATGCTGGCGGCCGGGGGTTGCCCTCGATTACAGCCGGGCGCTCGATCTCAAGACGGAGTTGCAGGCAGCGCTCGACGCCGGCGCGCTCGCGGCGGCGGCGTCACGGAGCCTGAGCGACGACGAGCGGATCACGCTGGCCAGAACCACCTTCACCTCCAATTTCAGAAGCCGCTTCGGGGTCGAGCCGGTGCCGACGGTGACCCTGGTCGACGGCACCGTCCGGGCCAGCGCGGCGGCCGCGCTGCCGACCACCTTCATGAAGCTCGCGGGCATTCAGAGCGTCGAGGTCGGGGCGAATGTCCAGATCGGCCTTCCCGGGCAGAAAGATGCCGAGATCGCGCTGGTGCTCGACTACTCCGATTCGATGAACGACCCGCCGGAGGGCGGTGGGCGCGTGAAGTACCTGTCGATGCGTGATGCAGCGACGCGTATGATCAATGATCTGACGACCGGCGAAGCTGGCAAGCACGTGAAGTTCGCACTGGTGCCGTTCTCGCACCATGTGTGGACGAGTCTACCGGGGTCGATGGTGGTCGGCCAGAAGCCCGGAACGACCTGGACCGGCTGCACCCAAGACCGAAAATATCCGTACAACCTTTCGGTCGATGCGCCGGATCCCAATAATGACGACAGCAAATGGGGTCAACGTCTCCACCCGGATTACAGCGAATCGAAATGCGGTCTTTATGTTCCGTACGGATTGGTGATCAAGCCGCTGTCGAGCGATCACGGTGCGGTCAAACGGCAGCTTCAGGGCATGAGACCCTTTGCCATGACCCATATCGCCCTTGGCTTCGAGTTCGGCTGGCATGTGCTGTCGCCCAACGCGCCGTTCACGGAGGGCGTGCCGGAGAGCGACAAGAAGACGGTGAAGGTGCTGGTTCTCCTGACAGACGGGGCCCAGACCGAGCAGGCTTTCGGTCCCGAGGGCAGCGAAACGAAGGAAGATGGCGAGCGCAATCTGGAACAACTATGCAGCAAGGCCAAAGCAAAGGGCATCATCGTCGCGACGGTCGCTTTCGATCTCGACAATGAGTCAACGGTTGCCAGGCTTCGCGACTGCGCCTCGGACCCATCGAGGCTCTTCTTCGATGCCAGGAGCGGCTCCGATCTGGCAGGGGCCTTCGACGGGATCCGGTCGAAGGTGCAGGAGGCGATTTTTATCGCGAAATAGCCCCGGTGATTGCCGCCTGGCGCAGTGCGGCGATGTTGGCGGCATAGACGCCGGGACCGCCCTTGAAGACCGCCGAGCCGGCGACCAGCACATCGGCGCCGCGCGCGGCAACCTCGCCGGCGTTATCGGGCGACAAGCCGCCATCGACCTCGAGATTGATCGGGCGGTCGCCGATCAGCTCGCGAACGCGCGCGATCTTGGTGGTCATGGCGGGGATGAAGGGCTGGCCGCCAAAGCCGGGATTGACCGTCATGACCAGAACGAGATCAATCTGATCCAGCAGATAATCGAGCATGCTGTCGGGGGTGGAGGGGTTGAGCGACACGCCGGCGCGCTTGCCGAAGGAACGGACCATCTGCAGCGAGCGATCGAGATGGGGGCCGGCCTCGGCATGGACGGTGATGATGTCGGCGCCGGCGCGGGCGAACGCCTCGACATAGGGATCGACAGGGGCGATCATCAAATGGACGTCGATCACCTTCTCGGTCAGCGGCCGGATAGCCTCGACGATCAGCGGGCCGAAGGTGATGTTCGGCACGAAATGCCCATCCATGACATCGACATGGATGAAGTCGGCGCCGGCCGCGTCGACGGCGCGCACCTCATCGGCAAGGTGCGTGAGATCGGCCGACAGGATCGACGGTGCAATCAGGATCGGACGGGGCATGCCCGCTCAGCCCAGCTTCGCCATGGCGGCGGTCGTGTCGCACATGCGGTTGGAGAAGCCCCATTCATTGTCGTACCAGGCCAGCACCCGCACCAAATTGCCATCCATCACTTTGGTTTGATCGACGGCAAAGGTCGCCGAATGGGGATCATGATTGAAGTCGATCGAAACATTGGGTTGGTCGGTGGTGGTGACGATGCCCTTGAAGGCGCCAGCCGCGGCCTTGCGCACCGCCGCGTTGATCTCCTCGACCGAGGTGGCCCGCTTGGTCACCGCCTTGAGATCGATGACCGAGACGTTCGGCGTGGGGACCCGGATCGACACGCCGTCGAGCTTGCCTTTGAGCTCGGGCAGAACCAGGCCCACCGCCTTGGCGGCGCCTGTCGAGGTGGGGATCATCGACAGCGCGGCGGCGCGTGCCCGATAAAGGTCCTTGTGCATGGTGTCGAGCGTCGGCTGGTCGCCGGTATAGGCATGGATGGTGGTCATGAAGCCCTTCTCGATGCCGACAGTGTCATGAATGATCTTGGCCACCGGCGCCAGGCAATTGGTGGTGCAGGAGGCATTTGAGACCACCTTGTGGGACGGCTCGAGCTTGTCCTGGTTGACCCCATAGACCACGGTGAGGTCGGCGCCGTCGGCCGGTGCCGAGACGAGGACGCGGCGGGCTCCGGCCTGAAGGTGAGCCGCGGCCTTCTCCTTCGTGGTGAAGAGGCCGGTGCATTCCAGCGCAATCTCGATGCCGAGCTCGCGGTGCGGCAGCTCGGCCGGATTGCGGATCGCGGTGACGCGGATCTTGCGTCCCTGAACCACCAGGGAATCGCCTTCCACGGCGACTTCGGCGGGAAACCGGCCATGAACCGAGTCGAACCGCAGGAGATGGGCATTGGTTTCGGCCGGGCCGAGGTCGTTGATGGCGACGACGTCGATGTCCTCGCGGCCGCTCTCGACGATGGCGCGAAGAATGTTGCGTCCGATCCGCCCAAATCCATTGATCGCCACCCTCACAGCCATCCGTTCCTCCTTGATGCAAATCGCCAGGTGCCTGACATCAGACCGTATATAATTTTTATCCTGAGCGGCGCCAGCATTCCTCGCTCATTTATTGGCGGCAATCGCTTGCTGAATGTCGCGTTCGCGCCGGCGTTCCGCCCGGAACATGAGAATTCCGGCAATCAGGACGCCGGTTGCCACCACCGCCACAATCAGCGTGCCTAATGCATTGATGTCCGGGGTGATCCCAAGCTTAATCTTTCCCCAGATATAGATCGGCAGGGTGGTGGTGCCGGGACCATTGGTGAAATTGGTGATGACCACGTCGTCGAGCGACAGGGTGAAGGCGAGCAGCCAGCCCGAGATCATCGCCGGTGCGATCAGCGGCAGGGTGATGTCGAACAGCACCTGCAACGGCTTCGAGCCAAGGTCCATGGCGGCCTCCTCGAGCGACTGATCCATGGAAAAGAGGCGGGAGCGGACAACGACGGCGACATACGACATGGAGAAGGTCGTATGGGCGATGGTCACGGTGGTCACGCCCCGGCCGTCCGGCCAGCCGATCAGCTGTTCCATGTAGACGAAGAGCAGAAGCATCGACAGACCGGTGATGACCTCCGGCATGATGAGGGGTGCCGAGACCAGCCCGGAAAACAGCGTGCGGCCAGCAAAGCGGCGAAAGCGGGCGAGCGCCATGCCTGCCATGGTGCCGAGTATCGTCGCTATCGTGGCGCTGATCAGGGC
>JBKOZY010000401.1:0-1450 GCA_046726135.1 Pseudomonadota bacterium
CGCCGCCGACGCCGGCTCCGCATGGAGCTCGACCTCGCGCGCCCGAACCGGCTGCTCCGCCCTCGGCGCCTTCTTCAGCATGCGGTTGACGCCCGACACCACCGCCTTCAGCGAGGCGGCGACGATATTCTTGTCGATGCCGACGCCGAACATCGTGGTGCCGTCGTCGCGCCTCAGCTCCACATAAGCGACGGCGGTCGCATTGGCGCCCGTGCCCATCGCGTGTTCGCGATAGTCGGCAAGGTCGAAGCCGATGCCCGAATCCTTGCGGATCGCATCGACGAAGCCCGCCACCGGTCCGTTGCCATGGCCCGAAATCGATTTCATCTTGCCGTCTGCTTCAATCTCAGCGGTGAGCGTTTGGCCGCCGCTATGATCGGCGTCGGCATCGCTCCGGTGCTCGATGAATTGGTAGCGGCCGTTGCCTTCGAGATATTCCTCCTCGAAAGCCTGCCACAGCCTGTCGGCCGGCAGTTCCACGCCCTCCCCGTCGGCAATCGCCTGCACGATCTTGGAGAATTCGATCTGAAGCCGGCGCGGCAATTCGATGCCGTGTTCCTTTTCGAGGATGTAAGCGATGCCGCCCTTGCCCGATTGCGAGTTGATGCGGATCACCGCCTCATAGGTGCGGCCGAGATCCATGGGGTCGATGGGGAGATAGGGCACTTCCCAGAGGAGACTGTTCGACCTCTCCATCGCCTTGAAGCCCTTGTTGATCGCATCTTGATGCGAGCCCGAGAAGGCGGTGAACACAAGTTCGCCGGCATAGGGATGGCGCGGATGAACGGGCAGCTGGTTGCAGTATTCCGCCATCCCCACGAGATCGTTCATATTGGAGCAGTCGAGGCCGGGATCGATGCCCTGGCTGTACATGTTCATGGCGAGCGTCACGAGGCACACATTGCCGGTGCGCTCACCATTGCCGAAGAGCGTGCCCTCGACACGGTCTGCCCCCGCCATCAGTCCGAGCTCCGTCGCCGCCACCGCCGAGCCCCGGTCATTGTGGGGGTGAAGCGAGATGATCACGCTGTCGCGGTTTTTCACATTGCGGCAGAACCACTCGATCTGATCGGCATGAATGTTGGGCGTCGCCACCTCAACCGTATTGGGCAGGTTAAGGATGAGCTTCTTCTGTGGCGTCGGTTCATAGACGTCCATCACCGCCTCGCAGATCTCCTTCGAGAAATCGAGTTCGGTGCCCATGAAGCTTTCGGGCGAGTATTCATGGCGGACGCGATTTTCGAGGCCGTGCTCGCGCTCGAGCTTCTTGATGAGCTTCGCACCCTTCACCGCGATATCGACGATGCCTGCTTTGTCGAGGCGGAACACCACCCGGCGCTGCAGCACCGAGGTAGAATTGTAGAGGTGGACGATCGCGCTGTGGGCACCCTTGAGGCTGTCGAAGGTCCGCCGGATCAGTTCATCGCGAGACTGGGTCAAAACCTGAATG
>JBKOZY010000402.1:0-2491 GCA_046726135.1 Pseudomonadota bacterium
CGACGGATGTGGTCGGAATCTCCGCCGACAGTGCCAAAAGCCACGACAAATTCAAGGCAAAGCACGATCTCGACGTCCGCCTCGCCTCCGACGAGGACCATGGGGTGCTCGAGGCTTATGGCGTGTGGGTTGAGAAAAGCATGTATGGCAGGAAGTACTTCGGCGTGGAGCGCACCACTTTTCTGATCGATCGCAAGGGCAGGATTTCCCGGATTTGGCGGAAAGTGAAGGTGCCAGGGCATGCAGCGGAAGTTCTTGAAGCAGCACGGAATCTGGATTGACATTTTTCGATGGTTCTTTTTCTGCCGCATTCTTGTGCTGATTCGAGGCCGTAGAGCGTTGGGCCATCGGGGCAAGACGTGGTTTTGCGAGGTTTCGCAGACGTTGGCGTTTGTTTGGGTATGGACTTCGGGGATGGAATCGGCCTGAATGTCGGTTGGGGAAAGACGACAATTCGTCGGCGGGTGTGGGTCGGAGCGTTCAGGCGGCTTCCGGATCATGCCCCTGCAACGACATGGACCAGGCAACCCGAGGCGAGACGGGCAGGTCTAGTATGATATTCGATCGGTTTCGTAACAAAGCCAATACCTCCGTCGCTCCGAGCCGGCAGCGTCGGAGAACGTCGGGTCGTCCAACCACGATTTCGAGCGAGGTGATCATCGAGGGGCACCTCGTCACCAATGGCGAGATCCAGATCGATGGCACGATCAATGGTGATGTGCGGGCGCGGGTGTGCGTCGTCGACGCCAATGGCGTGATCCATGGCGAGGTCTATGCCGAGGAGGTGCTGGTGCGGGGCCGGGTAATCGGGCCGATCCGCGGCATCCATGTCCATATCCTGGCCGGCGGCCATGTCGAGGGCGACGTCATCAACGAGACGCTGTCGGTCGAGAACGGCGCCTATATCGACGGCAAGATCCGCCGCTCGGAGGATCCGCTCTCCGAGCCCATCGCGGCCGGCTATTATGGCGAGCCCGATGAACCGCAGCTCACCTATCATCACACCATGAGCGCGCCGGCACCGCCGCCACCACCGCCGCCACCTCATCAGTTCGGGGTCATCGATGAGGATGGCTTCCATCCGATAGACGTGCCCCAACGCGGACCGAAGGCCGCTGAATAGCGAAGAAGGCAGTCGGCATCAGGCAGCGAGGAGAGCCATTCACTACTGCCTGCCGCCCTACTCGATATCCCCGACATCCGCCACCTCGCCGCCGTGCACCCGATGAGCGAGGCTTGCCGCCATGAAGGCGTCGAGGTCGCCGTCGAGCACCGCCGAGGGGTTGGTGCTTGTCGCGCCGGTCCGCAGATCCTTGACCAGCTGATAAGGCTGCAGGACATAGGAGCGGATCTGATGCCCCCAGCCAATATCGGTCTTGGCGGCATTGGCGGCATCGATCTTTTCCTGTCGCTTCTGCAGCTCGAGCTCATAGAGCCTGGCCTTCAGCATGTTCCACGCGGTCGCCCGGTTCTTGTGCTGCGAGCGCTCGTTCTGGCAGGCAACGACGATCCCGGTGGGCAGATGGGTGATACGCACCGCCGAGTCGGTGGTGTTCACATGCTGGCCGCCGGCGCCTGAGGCCCGGTAGGTGTCGATCCGGCAGTCCGCTTCATTCACCTCGACATCGATCGTGTCGTCGACGACCGGGAACACCCAGACGCTGGCAAAGGATGTGTGGCGCCGGGCATTGGCATCGTAGGGCGAGATGCGCACCAGCCGGTGCACTCCCGATTCGGTCTTGAGCCACCCATAGGCGCTGTTGCCCTTGACGAGAATGGTGGCGGATTTGATGCCGGCCTCCTCGCCGGCATGCTCCTCGATGAACTCGACCTTGTAACGGTGCGCCTCGGCCCAGCGCACATACATGCGCAGCAGCATGCTGGCCCAGTCCTGGCTCTCGGTGCCGCCGGCCCCGGCATGGATCTCGACATAGCAATCATGGCTGTCGGCCTCGCCCGACAGCAGAGTGAGCAGCTCCTGCCTGGCCACTTCCGGGCGCATGGCCTGGAGCACCGCCTCGGCATCGGCGACGATCGCCTGGTCGCCCTCGAGCTCGCCGAGCTCGATCAGCTCGACATTCTCATCGATCGAGCGCTCGAGCCGGAGCACGGTGGCGATCTGCTGATCGAGCTCCTGGCGACGGCGCATGACGTCCTGGGCACGGACCGGATCGTTCCACAGCGCCGGATCCTCCGACTTCGCATTGAGCTCGGCCAGCTCCTTCAGCGCATTGTCCCAGTCAAAGATGCCTCCTCAGCAGTCCGAGCGACTGCTTCATCTCTTCGACCAGGTTGTTGATTTCGGTGCGCATGGTGGTGACTTGGGACGGAGGCGACGAGCGTCAATAGAGACCGCCGGTGCCGGTCGTCAAGCCACCTTCGATGATCGAAGCATTGCCGCTGCCGTCGCCGACCCCGATCACCACCGTGTCCTGCGGCGGGCCCTCGCCCGGCTTGAAGGCCTCCAGGATGACGTTGGGATCGCCGTAGG
>JBKOZY010000403.1:0-3045 GCA_046726135.1 Pseudomonadota bacterium
ATCAAGAGCAGCCCTGCGACCTCCTCATCATAAATGGCTGTATCCTGACAATGGATCGCAAGCGGACCGTTTTCTCGGACGGCGCCGTGGCGATAAAGGGGTCGCGCATCGTCGCTGTCGGACCTACGTTAGCAATCGAAAAGGCGTGGCACGCGACGCGCCGCATCAATGCCGAAGGCAATATCGTCCATCCAGGCTTCATAGACGGGCATTACCACACCAATCTCCATTTGAGTCGTGGCTCCATCACCGACGATCCCAATCCGCCGAAGGAGGAAGGCGGCGCTGGGCCCGGTGTTTTCACGCGCTGGATCAATGCGCTGACGGATGAGGATGAATATGCCAGCGCTTTGATGGCCGCCGTCGAGATGGTCAAGAACGGCTTCACTGGCTTCGTCGATGCAGCGACGTCCTTCTCGCCGGATGCGGTGGCTGAGGCGGTCGAGGCCGTGGGCATTCGCGCCTCGGTGTCGGACTGCATGCTGTGGGACATTGTCGGCGGCGAGCCGATGGCGGCGGAGATCGTGCGGGCGCCATGCGATGCCAAGCGGGCGCAGCGCGAGCTTGGCAGGCAATTGAAGCGCAATCGAAATGACGATGCGTTGGTGCGTGGCCATATCGGGCTGTACGGTCTTGGCAGCGCAAGCGTGGAACTGATGCGGGAGGCCAAGCAGCTGGCCGACGAGACCGGCGCGGTGTTCCACCAGCATCAGAACTTCATGGCGGCCGACGCGGCTTTCGATCGCGAGCGGTTCGGCAAGCCGGCGCTCGTCTATTTTGCCCAAAACGGACTTATCGGCCGCAACACGGTGTTCACCCATATGAATGTGCTGACCGATGCCGAGGTCGATGCGGTGGTGGAGAGTGACATGGCGCTGGTCTGGCATCCGGGCAATTTCATGTATTACGCCGTCGCGCAGCAGGCACGAAGCCGCTTTCCTGAGATGCATCGGCGCGGCACGGATATCGCCTTCGGAACAGATGTAGCAAAAGCATGGGCATTCGGCGAGCTCGGCTTCATCGCCTATCTGGTGAGCCGCGAATGGGGCGACTACCTGCCGTCCGAGTCCCTGCTCGAGATGTTCACCCTGGGTGGGGCACGGGCGCTCGGGCTGGAGAACGAGGTTGGCAGCATCGAGGCAGGCAAGCGGGCGGACATCGTCATTCGCAGCACCGATTTCCCCGATGCGCAACCCAATGTTGCGCCAGTCAAGCAACTGATGCTGGTCAGCCGAACGAAGGGCGTCGATAGTGTGCTGTGCAATGGCGAGGTGCTGGTCCGTCGTGGCAATCTGACCCGACTCGACGAGGCCGAGGTTTATGCGCTCGGAAGCGTGTCGGCGAAACGGATGGGCGAGCGGGCGGGTGTGAAGGTCAGGAGCAAATGGCCGGTGGTGGCATGATCATCGAACCAGGAATTATCCCCTTCTTAAGATGACGACCGTCGAATTCGTCAGCGTCACCAAGGAGTTCGGCCCCGTTCGGGCGCTGACCGATGTATCGCTGACCGTGAAGTCCGGGGAATTTGCGACCCTGCTCGGCCCGAGCGGGTCAGGCAAAACCACTGCTTTGTCGCTGTTATCCGGTATCATGCAGCCAACAGCCGGGCGGATGCTCATCGGTGGCCGCGACATCACCGATGTTCCGGCAGCGCAGCGCAATATCGGGCTGGTGTTCCAGAGCTATGCGCTCTTTCCCCACATGTCGGTCTTCGAGAACATCGCCTTTCCGCTGCGAGTGCGCCGACGATCCGAGGCCGAGATCTCCAGCCGGGTTAATGAGGCGCTGGCGCTGGTCCGACTCGAGACCTTCGGTAAGCGCCACCCGCATGGGCTTTCCGGCGGCCAGCAGCAGCGCGTGGCGCTGGCACGTGCCATCGTGTTCAAGCCCGACATACTGCTGCTGGACGAACCGCTGGCGGCCCTCGACCGCAAGCTTCGCGAAGAGGTGCGCACTGAAATCCACCAGCTGCAGCGCCGGCTGGGCATCACCACCATCATGGTGACTCACGATCAGGACGAGGCCCTGTCGATGTCGGATCGCGTCGTGGTGATGGATGCCGGCCGGGTGCAGCAGATCGATAGGCCTGACAGCGCCTATTACCGTCCGAACAGCCGCTTCGTGGCGGGCTTTCTCGGTCTTGCCAACTTCCTTGATGGCGAGATTGATGCCTCGAGCGGCATGTGCGCGATAAGGCTCGACAGCGGCGAGAGCATCACGGTAGCGCCGAGCGGCGGCACGCTGCTGACTGGGCGGGTGTGCGGCATCATCCGCCCAGAAGACGTCAAGCTTGTCAACGGCGGCGGCGGCATGGTCAAGGGAACAGTGCGCGAGGCGGTATTTCTTGGCGAAACCATGCGCTATGCGGTGCAGCTCGACAGTGGCCTCGAAATGACAGCGCATGTCACGGGTTCGCGGCAGCGCTATGCCGAGGGCAGACGGGTGGAGCTCGCTTGGGATCCAGCGCGGGTGTGGCTGATTCCAGCCGAGGAGGCGTCGGCTGGGGAGATCAATCCGATTTCGGCCGGAGACAGAGCGGCAGTTTCAACAAAACTCTGTCAGGAGTGAAGGGCAAAGGAGAAGGAAATGCCTAAGGCGAGATTGTTCGGCCTCGTTGCGGTGTCCGCAGCCGCGATAATGGCGTTTGCAATCTCTGCATTCGCACAGGTCAAAGAACTGCATGTGATGCATGCAGGCGGCCAGTGGGGCGATGCAGTGGCGAAATGCGTCGATGAGGATCTGCTCAAGGAGAAGGGCATCAAGGTCGTCGTCGAGACGCCCGGTGGCTATGCCAAGCTCGCAGCTCAAGCCAAGTCCGGAGCCATCAACAATGTGTCGACCGATGGATCGACGTCCGAGCTGTCACGCATGGCTGCAGAAGGATTGCTCGAGGAGATCGACTGGGCGGCTGTCGACCCCAAGCCGATGTTCGATGAAGCCAAGAACAAATACGGCTTCGGTTCGTCCTACTACTCGACAATCATGGCATGGCGAAAGGGCGTACCCCCGCCGAGCAACTGGGTCGAATTCTTTGACACCGAGAAG
>JBKOZY010000404.1:0-7660 GCA_046726135.1 Pseudomonadota bacterium
ACCGGCGCGACACGGCTGTGCTGGCGCGACAGACGATCGCCGCCTTCGAGGACTTGGACTATCTGGTGGCGCCGTCCGGCTCCTGCGCCGGGATGATCCGCAAGCACTACCCGCCGCTGTTTCCCGAAGGCTCGGACGACCGGTTCCGCGCCGAGGCGCTGGCGCAGCGCACCTATGAGCTCGTGTCGTTCCTCGTCGATGTGATGGGAGTCGGCGAGCTCGATGCCGATTACCCCAAGGTGGTGACCTATCACGACAGCTGCTCAGGCCTGCGCGAGCTCGACATCCGTAGCCAGCCGCGCCGGCTGCTCGCCAGGGTCAAGGGGTTGAAGGTCGCCGAGATGAAGGATGCCGAGGTGTGCTGCGGCTTCGGCGGCACCTTCTGCGTCAAATATCCCGAGATCTCCAACGACATGGTACGCAAAAAGATCGCCAATGTGACGGCGAGCGGCGCCGAAGTGCTGCTGGCCGGTGATCTCGGATGCCTAATGAACATGGCCGGCAAGCTGTCGCGCGACGGGTGTCGCATCGAGGTGCGCCACGTCGCCGAGGTGCTGGCCGGCGAGACCGGCGGCCCGCCGATCGGCGGTGGAGATTCCGCCTGATGGAGACGCGCAGCAGCGAGTTCAAGGAGAACGCCACGCGGGCGCTCCACGACGCGGAGCTGCAGCGGGCGCTCGAGAATGTGCCGCGCGGCTTCATCCACAAGCGTCTCATGGCGCGCGACCGGCTGCCGGAGTTCGAGGCGCTGCGCGAGCAGGCGCGGGCGATCAAGGACCACACGCTCGCCCATCTCGATCTCTATCTCGAGCGCTACGAGGCCAAGGTCAGGGCGAGCGGCGGCCATGTCCATTTCGCCGCCGACGGGGCGGAGGCAAAGCGGATCATCGTCGAGATTGCGCGACGGCTCGGCGCCCGCAGCGTCACCAAGGGCAAATCGATGGTCGGCGAGGAGATCGAGCTCAACGAGGCGCTGTCGGCTGCCGGCATTCAGCCGGTCGAGACCGATCTCGGCGAGTACATCATCCAGCTGCGCGGCGAACATCCAAGCCACATCATCGCTCCCGCCGTGCATCTGACCCGCGACCAGGTCGAAGCCGATTTCCGCCAGGCACATGCCCATCTGCCGCGCGAGCGCAATCTCGACGATCCCGCCAAGCTCGTCCACGAGGCGCGGCTGGTGCTGCGGGAGAAGTTCATCGCCGCCGATCTCGGCATCACGGGGGCAAATTTCCTGGTGGCGGAGACCGGGACCTCGATCATCGTCACCAATGAGGGCAATGGCGATCTCACCCAGATCCTGCCTAAGGCGCATCTGGTGCTCACGACGATCGACAAGCTGGTGCCGACGCTCGAGGACGTGGCGACGCTGCTGCGCCTGCTGGCCCGCTCCGCGACCGGCCAGGAGATGTCGTGCTACACCACCTTCTCGACCGGTCCGCGACGGCCCGACGATCCCGATGGGCCGCAGGAATATCACGTGATCCTGCTCGACAATGGGCGTAGCGCCATGCTCGGCACGCCGTTCCAGCCGATGCTGCGCTGCATCCGCTGCGGCGCCTGCCTCAATCATTGCCCGGTCTACCAGGCGGTCGGTGGTCACGCCTATGGCTGGGTCTATCCCGGTCCGATGGGAGCGGTTCTCACGCCATCGCTGATCGGCCTCGACAAGGCGGGTCAGCTGCCCAATGCCTCGACCTTCTGCGGGCGCTGCGAGGAAGTCTGCCCGATGAAGATCCCGCTGCCCGGCATGATGCGGCATTGGCGCGAGCGGGAATTCGAGCGGCACCTGCAGCCGGCGACAGCCCGCTATGGGCTCAAGCTGTGGGCGTTCGTGGCCGAGCGGCCGGCGCTCTATCGGCTGGCAGCGCGGCTTGGCAATCGTGCCCTGAGGCTGTGGTCGCGCGGCAAGCATCGCATGTCGGCGCTGCCGCTCGCCGGCGGCTGGACGCGGTTCCGCGATTTCCCGACGCCAGAGGGGGCGACCTTCATGGATCAGTGGCAGGACCGCCATCCCGATGGCTGATCTCGACCATCGCTCGGTGCTGTTCTCCCGCATCCGTCAGGGCTTGGGGGTGAGCGGCGATGAACCGGCGCGACGGCGGGCGGTTGACGAGCGGCTCGCGAAGCATACGCGCAATCTGGTGCCGCGCCGCGGGCAGCTCGAGCGATCGGCCCGGATCGCGCTGTTCCGGGCGATGGCCGAGGGGGTGCATGCGACGGTGGCCGAAACCGATGGACCGGCCGAGGTCCCGGCGCTGATTGCCGCCTATCTGCGTCAGCAGAATCTGCCGTCGCGGGTCCGCCATGGCAATGATCGGCTGCTGTCGGAGCTGCCGTGGCGCGAAAGGGCGCCGACGGTCGAGCGACTGAGCGGGCGGGCGGAACCGACCGATGAGGTGTCGGTCAGCCGGGCGGCGGCCGGGGTGGCGGAATCGGGAACGCTGATCCTGCTGTCGGGAACGGACAATCCGACGACGCTGAACTTCCTGCCGGAGACCCATATAGCGGTCGTTCAGGGCGACGACATCGTCGCCTCCTATGAGGATGTGTTCGACCGCATCCGCAGCGCCTATGGGACCGGTCAGATGCCGCGCACCATCAACATGATCACCGGACCGTCGCGCACCGGCGATATCGAGCAGCGGCTCGAGCTCGGGGCGCATGGGCCGAAACGCCTGCACATCATCATCGTCAACGGTCCAAAGCCGCAACCGACAGGGGGTCACCCATGAAACTCTTCCGCCATGGCGCCATCGGCCGCGAGAAGCCCGGCCTGATCGATCGGTCGGGCAAGATGCGCGACCTTTCGAAGATCATTGACGACCTCACCCCCGAGGCAATCTCGCCGCAAGGGCTGGAGAAGCTCAAGGCGGTCGATGCCGAGAGCCTGCCGCTGATCGAGAAGAAGCCGCGCTTCGGCTGCCCGGTCGCCGGCATCCGGAACTTCATCGCCATCGGTCTCAACTACACCGACCATGCCGAGGAATCGGGACTGCCGACTCCCGAGGAGCCGATCATCTTCAACAAGCATTTGTCGTCGATCTGCGGGCCGAATGACGACATCGTCCTGCCGCGCAACTCCCGCAAGGCGGATTGGGAGGTCGAGCTCGGAATCGTCATCGGCCAGCGCGCCAAGGCGGTGAGCGAGAAGGACGCGTTGAACCATGTCGCCGGCTACACGGTGGTCAATGACGTGTCGGAGCGCGAATATCAGATCGAGCGCAAGGGCCAGTGGGTGAAGGGCAAGTCGCTCGACACCTTCGGCCCGGTCGGGCCGTGGCTGGTGACGCGGGACGAGGTGCCCGATCCGCAGGCCCTGCCGCTGTGGCTCGAGCTCAATGGCGAGCGCGTCCAGAACGGCACGACGGCAAAGATGATCTTTCCGGTCAGGTTCCTGGTCTCCTATGTGTCGCAATTCATGACGCTGATGGCCGGCGATCTGATCATCACCGGGACGCCGGCCGGTGTCGGCTTGGGCATGAAACCGCCGCGCTTTCTGACCGAGGGCGACCGCATCCGCCTGTCGGTCGAGGGGCTCGGCGAGCAGAACCAGCTGGTGGTGCGCGGCGAGTGAATTCTACCCCGTGGCTTGCCCGGCTGCGGTTGTTTCGCTAGAACCCGGCACGACTTTCACGATCTTCCGAGATGTCCATGGGCCGATCGCCACAGCAGGAACGACCGAAAGCGCGGCTGCCCAAGGGCTTTCGCGATGTCGAGGCCGAGGAGATCCAGGGCGTCAAGGAGATGCTGCGCGTCCTCGAGCGGGTCTATGAGACTTATGGCTTCGAGCCGCTCGAGACGCCGTTCCTCGAATATACCGACGCGCTGGGCAAGTTTCTCCCCGACCAGGACCGGCCCAATGAGGGCGTGTTCTCGATCAAGGACGAGGACGATCAGTGGCTGTCGCTGCGCTATGATCTGACGGCGCCGCTCGCCCGCTATGTCGCCGAGCATTATGAGGGGCTTGCCAAGCCGTTCCGCAGCTACCGCTCGGGCTGGGTGTTCCGCAATGAGAAGCCGGGCCCGGGGCGGTTCCGGCAGTTCATGCAGTTCGATGCCGACACGGTGGGAACGGCGAGCCCGGCGGCGGATGCCGAAGTGTGCATGATGGCGGCCGATGCGCTGGAAGCGCTGGGGATCGAGCGCGGCAATTACGTCGTCAGATTCAACAGCCGCAAGATTTTGGACGGCGTGCAGGAACAGCTAAAAATTCCACTCGAGGCGAGAACGACCTGGCTCCGGGCGTTGGACAAACTTGACCGCCTTGGGCCACAGGCTGTTAAGGAGCTGCTCGGCAAGGGCCGTAAGGACGAATCCGGGGATTTTGCAAAGGGGGCGGGGCTAACCGATGAGCAGATCAGCCAAAGCGTGAGCTTCGCCGAGAGCAGGACTCTGAAGGGCCTTCCGACCGGAATCGAGGGGACTGCGGAAATCGACGAGATGCGGCGTCTGTTCGACGCGGCCGGCTATGGCGAGGACCGCATCCGCTTCGATCCCTCGGTGGTGCGTGGCCTCGACTACTACACCGGCGCCGTCTTCGAGGCGGAATTGACCTTCGAGACCAGCGACGAGGCGGGCCAGCAGGTGCGTTTCGGCTCGGTCGGCGGCGGTGGGCGCTATGACGATCTGGTGGCGCGCTTCCGCGGCGAGTCGGTGCCGGCCACCGGCTTCTCGATGGGCGTGTCGCGGCTCTATGCGGCGCTGAAGCATCTCGGCCGGGCCGCCACCCTGGGAAGCCTGGCGCCGGTGGTGGTGCTGGTGATGGATCGCGGGCGGGTGCCGCATTACCAGCATCTGACCAGCCTGCTGCGCTCGGCCGGGATCCGCGCCGAGATGTATCTCGGAACAGCCGGCATGAAAGCGCAGATGAAATATGCCGACCGGCGCGGCGCGCCGCTGGTGGTGATCCAGGGCGCCGACGAGCGGGAGCGGAACGTTGTCCAGCTCAAGGATCTGGCGGCCGGCGCCGAGATGGCGCGGCAGATCGACAGCCGTGAGGAATGGCGAACGACGCGTGCCGCCCAGATCGAGGTGCCGGAATCCGAGCTCGTGGCGGCGGTCAAGGCGGCACTGGAGCAGCGGCGGTGAGCGGGGGATGCGGTGGCGGGTAGATCGGCAGCCGAGCGGCAGGAGCTCGAGGCTGTCCGGCAGGCGGTCATGGCGGTGTTCGAGGCGCAGGGCTTCGAGACCATCGTGCCCGACATCCTGCAGCCGGCCGATGTCTTTCTCGACCGGTCGGGCGAGAACATCCGCTCGCGCACTTTCGTCTTCACCGATCCCTCGGGTGCGGAGCTCTGCCTTCGGCCCGACCTGACGGTCCCGACCTGCCGGTTCCACCTGTCGCACCAGGCCGATCCGCGGCGCGAGGCGCGCTATTGCTATTGCGGCCCGGCGTTTCGGTTCCAGCCGGGCGGCGCCGATCGACTGCACCCGAGCGAGTTCGACCAGGCGGGCGTCGAATGGTTCGGGGCGAGCGATGCCGAGCTTGCCGAGGCCGAGGTGCTGGCGATGACGGTCGGGGCGGTGGAGGCGGTGGGCCTGCGCCGCTACACCATCCGGCTGGGCGATCTCGGACTGTTCGAGGCGCTGCTCCAGTCGCTGGCGATGCCTGAGCGATGGCGGCGGCGGCTCAGCCATCAGTTCTGGCGCCCGAAACAGTTCCGCGCGCTGCTCGATCAGCTGACGGGGGTCGCGACGCGGCCGCGGACCTCGATTTCCGGGCTGATCGACACGCTCGCCCAGGCGGGTGGGGGTGGGACGGTCGATGCGGTCGGGCTCGTCGAGCAGCAGCTCGTGGCGGAAGGGCTGGCGCTGGTCGGCGGGCGCAATTCACGCGAAATCGCGGCCCGGCTGGTCGAAAAGGCTCTCGACCGCAGCGAGCGGCTGCTCGCTGACGCGGATGCACGGAGGATCGAGACCTATCTCGGGCTTTCCGGCTCGCCGACCGACACGGCCCGCGCGCTTGATCGGCTGGCGCCAGATCTCGGCTCGCCGATGGTCGAGGCGGTGCGCCGCTTCCACCGGCGCAATGCCTTGATGGGGGCTGCCGGTCTGCCGCTCGACGACGCGACCTTCGCCGGCGTGTTCGGTCGTCAGCTTGAATATTACACCGGCTTCGTGTTCCAGATCGAAGCTGCCGATCCCGACGGCCGGGCTTTGGCGATTGCCGGCGGCGGGCGCTATGACCGGCTCCTGTCCGATATCGGCTCGCCCTATCCGGTGCCGGCGGTCGGCTGTGCCATCCACACCGAGAGGCTCGCGGCGGCCTGCCGCGCGATGACGCGATGACGGCGAAGCTCACCCTGGCGATGCCGTCCAAGGGGCGCCTGCTGGAGGCCGCCGAGGCGCGTTTCGAGCAGGCGGGATTGGCAGTGATCCGCGACGGCCTCGGGCGCGGCTATCAGGGGCGCATCGCCGCACTGCCCGATGTCGAGGTCACCTTTCTGTCGGCGGTCGAGATCGCCCAGGCCCTCAAGGATGGCAGCGTCGCGCTCGGGGTGACCGGCGAGGATCTGCTGCGCGAGGCGGTGCCGGATGGCGCCGTCGCGATCGAGGTGGTGCTCCGGCTGGGCTTCGGTCATGCCGATGTGGTTGTGGCGGTGCCGCAATGCTGGCTCGATGTCGCAACCATGGCCGATCTCGACGACGTTGCGGTGGCGTTCCATGCAAGGCATGGGCGGCGGCTCAAGATCGCCACGAAATATCCGGCGCTGACGCGCCGCTGGTTCTCAGAGAAGGGCGTCACCGGCTACCGGATCGTCGAGAGCGCGGGGGCGACCGAGGGCGCTCCGGCGGCCGGCACGGCGGAAGCGATCGTCGATATCACCACCACCGGCTCGACGCTGCGAGCCAACCGCCTCAAGGTGCTCGACGACGGAGTCATCCTCAAGTCCGAGGCGGTGCTGGCGGCGGCGCCTGAGCATCTCGGCCATCCGGTGGTGGCGATGTTGAGGGAGCGAATAGAAGCAATAGGCATTAGGCAATAGGCAGTGGGACAGGCTCTTCCCTACTGCCTACTGCCCATTCGCCTACTGCCTGTTTATGACTTCGGCAGCAACACGTGGTCGATCGAGTGGATCACGCCATTCGACTGGAACACGTCATAGACCGTGACATTGGCCACGCCGCCATTGCCGTCCGTCAAAATGATGTTGTTCGGGCCGTTCATCTTGGCGATGAGCCATTCGCCATTGGCGGTCTTGAGCTCCGCCATGCCCTTGCCCTTCTTCACAGCGGCCTTGAGCTCGCTATATGTCCAGCGGCCCGGGACGACGTGATAGGTCAGGAGGTTGACGAGGGCGTCCTTGTTCTCCGGCTTGAGCAGCGTGTCGACGGTGCCGTCGGGCAGAGCGCTGAAGGCGGCATTCACCGGGGCAAAGACGGTGAACGGCCCCTTGCTCTTGAGGGTGTCGACCAGGCCTGCCGCCTTGACGGCCGCGACGAGAGTGGTGTGGTCGGCCGAGTTGACGGCGTTCTCGACGATGGTCTTCGAGGAGAACATCGGCTGACCGCCGACAATCACTGCGGCGGCGTTGGCGGGGAGGGTTGCGAACAGCGTTCCGGCGAGGGCGCAAGCGACGAGGGTCTTCCTGATCATGGGCTTCATCCTTCAAAGGTTGCTCAGTGTTCTCGCAACCCGAATTACGGCGCCCTGCCG
>JBKOZY010000405.1:0-5650 GCA_046726135.1 Pseudomonadota bacterium
CTCAACCATAGCGCTGCATTGGTTGCTAAGATACGTCTTTTGGGAGCAAATGTGAACCAATCTCGACAGATCGAAAGCTATTTCGTCCCTTTCCCCATCTGGGCGATGAAGCGCTCGAAGAGATAGTGGCTGTCCTGCGGCCCCGGTGATGCCTCCGGATGATATTGCACCGAGAACACCGGCCGGTCCTTGAGCTGAAGGCCGCAATTGGACCCGTCGAACAGCGACACATGAGTCTCGACCACAGTGGCGGGCAGGCTCTCGCGATCCACGGCAAACCCGTGGTTCATCGAGGTGATCTCGACCTTGCCGGTGGTAAAGTCCTTCACCGGGTGGTTGGCGCCATGATGACCCTGATGCATCTTCATCGTCTTGCCGCCGAGCGCGATGGCCAGCATCTGGTGGCCGAGGCAGATCCCGAACACCGGCTTGCCCGATTCGACGAGCTTGACGATCTCGGGCACCGCATATTCGCCGGTTGCGGCCGGATCGCCGGGCCCGTTCGACAGGAACACGCCATCGGGGGCCATCGCCAGTATGTCTTCGGCCGCCGTGGTCGCCGGCACGATGGTGATTCGGCAGCCGGTGGCCGCGAGGCAGCGAAGAATGTTGCGCTTGAGCCCGTAATCGACCGCGACCACGTGATAGCGCGGCGCCTGCTGCCGCCCGTAGCCCTGCTGCCAGTTCCAGCGGGTCTCGTCCCATTCATAGCGTTGCGCCGATGACACTTCGATCGCGAGATCCATGCCCTCGAGGCCGGGCCAGCCTTGCGCCTCCGCTTTCAATCTGCCGATGTCGAAGACGCCGGCCGGATTATGGGCGATGACGCCGTTCGGCATTCCCTTGTTGCGGATATGCGCAGTCAGCGACCGCGTATCGATGCCACCGAGCCCGATGATGCCACGCGCCTTGAGCCAGTGGCTGAAATGACGGGTGGCCCGGTAATTCGACGGCTCGGATGGCGAGGCACGAACGATGCAACCTCTGACACCCGATGAGGAGGCGAGATTCGAGGTCTCGATATCCTCCTCATTCGTCCCGGTGTTACCAATATGTGGAAAGGTGAAGGTGATGATTTGGCCCGCATAGGAGGGGTCGGTCAAGATCTCCTGATAGCCGGTCATGGCGGTGTTGAAGCAGACCTCGCCCACGGCGCTGCCTTCGGCACCGAACCCCCGGCCTTCGATGACCGTGCCATCGTTGAGGACAAGCAGCGCCGTCGGGCGCTCCTTTGTCCATCCGCCATGGGCACGCTCGCGCGAACCTGACTGCCGCACTGCGCGTTGGAGCGGCAGGGCATTGCTGGTGGAGGTCATGGGGCTGGGATGCTCCTTCGCCGAGCCGGGTGCCTGGCCCGGGCGAGGCCGACGTAAAGCATGGGCTCGGCGGAGCGTCAACCCGCCGGTCGAGAGTCAGAGGCGGTGTCCGCCAGGATCAGGGCGAAGGAGGTCAGGGCTTCCATGCGCATAGTGTCGATCTTTCCAGTCCTGCTGGGGCTTATCGGCGGCGCACTCGGCAGCCAGCTGCCGGAGTTCTCCCAACAATATCGCCAGCGGCTCGGCGGGGCGCTGGGCGAGATCGACCGCATCGTGACCGAATTCGATCGCGACGCGACAGGCAGCGGCCTGTCCCGCGACCAGGCTCTTGCCCAATATGCGACGGCCAACAACGAGTTTCTCAATGCCCAGGGAAAATCCGTGACGACGACCCTGGCGCGGCGCGACAAGCTGCAGAAGCAGAGCGCCGCCATCGAGCAGGCACCGCCGCTGATGCGGCCGTTCGAGGTCATGCGCTCGCCCGACCCGTCCATCATGGACGGTGCCTGGAAGCAGTTCGAGCCGGCCATACCGGTGACCGCGCCGGGGCTCGTCTGGGGTGCGTTGTCGGCTTTCGTGGGATGGCTTTTCGGCTCGATCGTGATATTGCCGTTCTCCCGCCGCCGGTATCTTCGGGCCTGAAAACTGGCCGCGAATCAGTGAATGAGGTTTGCGATGTCCCTTCGCCAGAGACTGAATGACGAGCTGAAACAGGCGATGAAGGCCGCCGACAAGCTGAAGGTGTCGACGCTGCGCCTGGTCAACGCCGCCATCAAGGAACGCGACATCGAGAGCCGCACCGCCGGGCCGGATGGCGGCGTCGGCGACCCCCAGATACTCGAGGTGCTGAACAAGATGATCAAGCAGCGCCAGGACTCGCTCGCCGCCTATGACCAGGCAGGTCGCCAGGATCTGGCGGAGCAGGAGCGCGGCGAGATCGCGATCATCCGCTCCTTCATGCCCGAGCCGCTCGGTGCCGAGGAGACCAAGGCAGCGATCGAGGAGGCGATTGCCGCCACCAAGGCTTTGAGCGTCAAGGACATGGGGAAGGTGATCGCGCATCTGAAGGAGCGCTACACCGGCCGCATGGATTTCGCGACCGTCGGGCCGGCGGTCAGGACGAAGCTCCAGGGCTGAGGCCGCATGAAATTCCCTCCGTCTTTCCTCGACGCGATTCGCTCCCGGGTCAATATCTCGGCCGTCGTATCGCGCAGCGTGCAGTGGGATCGCCGCAAATCGCTCCCCGCGCGCGGCGATTTCTGGGCATGCTGTCCTTTTCATTCCGAGAAGACCGCGTCCTTTCACGCCGATGACCGCAAGGGCCGCTACCATTGCTTCGGCTGCAAGGCATCGGGCGACATCTTCACCTTTCTGGTCGAGAAGGAGGGTCTGTCATTTCCCGAGGCGGTCGAGCGGCTGGCCGCCGAAGCCGGCCTCCAAATGCCGCAGGTCACGCCGGAGGAGGCCACACGCGAGCGCCGCCGCGCCAGCCTTTACGAAGTCATGGACCGCGCCGCCCGGTACTTCGCCGATCAGCTTCAGGCGACCGTCGGCGCCAAGGCCCGCGGCTACCTCGCCGATCGCGGCCTGCCGATGGCGGTGAGTCAGGATTTCGGCCTCGGCTATGCGCCGTCCGGACGATACGAGCTCCGCACCCATCTTGGCGGCCTCGGCATCGAGCTCGATCAGATGGTCGAGGGCGGGCTGGTCGTCACCGGCGATGATATCGCCGTGCCGCGCGACCGCTTCCGCGATCGCCTGATCTTTCCGATTCGCGACGGCCGCGGCCGGGTGATCGCCTTTGGCGGCCGTGCCCTCTCCGCCGATGTCCAGCCGAAATATCTGAACTCGCCCGAGACCCCGCTCTTTCACAAGGGCGAGGTCCTCTACAATCTCGACAAGGCGCGCAAATTCGCCGCCGACCGCGGCCGCATCATCGCCGTCGAGGGCTACATGGATGTCATCGCCATGTGCCGCGGCGGCTTCCCCGAGACTGTGGCGCCGCTCGGCACCGCCCTGACCGCCATGCAACTCGCCCTTCTGTGGAAGATCGCCCCGGAGCCCGTTCTCTGTTTCGATGGCGACAAGGCCGGCATTGCCGCCGCCCACCGCGCGGTCGACCTGGCACTGCCGCTGCTTGTCCCCGGCCAATCGCTGAAGATCGCCTTGCTGCCCGAGGCACAGGACCCCGACGATCTCCTGCGTGGCGGCGGCGGGCAGGCTCTTGCCGCCGCCATCGAGGCTGCGGAGCCGCTGTCCGAGGTGCTGTGGCGACGCGCCCTCGACGCCAATGACCGCCTGACCCCGGAGCGCAAGGCCCGTTTCGAGACCGAGCTCCTCGGCCAATGCGCCGGCATCGCCGACCAGACGGTGCGCACCCACTATCTCGCCGACATGCGCCGCCGGCTGAGGGAGCTCTGGTACCGGCCCCCGCCCTCTGACCGCCGGACTGGCCACCGGCCGCGTTTTCCCGTGCAGAACGAGGTGTCGCGCGAGCTCAAGGCGATGGTCGGCGGCGGGTTGGATGCCGCCCGTCAGCGCCGCGAAGGGACCATCATCCTGGCATTGATCAACCACCCTGAGCTGATCTCGAGCCATCTCGACACGCTTTGCGAGCTGGAGCTTGACGCACCCGAACTTGACTCGATGCGCCGGCAAATCATAGATATCGCGGCCTTGCATGAGGGGCTTGACGGGCCGTGGCTCCGTGACCACCTCTCCGCAAGGGGTTACGGGGCGGCAATCGTCCGCATAGAGGCTCAGGCGGGCCGGCTGAACAGCTGGTTCGTGCTTCCCGATGCAGCGTTGGCTGACGCCGAAACGGGATTGAGTCAGATGCTGGCGCTCTACCGCAAGACTGTCACTCTGGAACGGGAGTTGAAGATCGCGGAGCGGGTGTTGGCAGAGGACACGACGGAAGGAAATCTCCGCCGCCTCAATGACATTCGCGAAGAACTACGTTCGGCGACCGGGACCGAGGTCGCGGTCGAAGGCTTCGGGGCAGCCTCCGGGCGGTCTCAAAGGCCTGTCACATAGTTTACTGAACGCGGCGGCGCTCACCGAAGGTGATCGGCGGTCCGCGCATATACCGTTAGGCTGGGGTTAACGGGACGCTTCTATCCCTTTGTACGGGGGCATGGAAAAGACCGAATCATGGTGTGTTGCCACTGGTCGGACGTCGAGAATGAGGATTTGAAACACGATGGCAAGAGTTCAGATGCGCGAGCCCGAAGCGGAAGAGCAGGTCGCACCGGAGACTTCCGACGAACGGGACACGCCTGAACCGGCAGCCGAATCTTCGGACAGTCCGCTCCTCGACCTTACCGATGCCGCCGTCAAGCGGATGATCAAGCTCGCCAAGCAGCGTGGCTATGTCACCTATGACGAGCTGAACGAGGTTCTTCCCTCCGAGGAGGTATCCTCCGAGCAGATCGAGGACACCATGGCGATGCTCACCGAGATGGGCATCAACGTCGTGGAGAATGAGGAGCCCACCGAGGAGCCGCCGGAGGAAGCCGAGCGCTCCTCCGACAATCTCCCGATGAAGGTCGAGCGCACCGCCGAGCCGGTGGACCGCACCGACGACCCGGTCCGCATGTATCTGCGCGAGATGGGCTCGGTCGAGCTCCTGTCGCGCGAGGGCGAGATCGCCATTGCCAAGCGCATCGAGGCCGGCCGCGAGGCGATGATTTCCGGCCTTTGCGAATCCCCGCTGACCTTCCAGGCCATCATCATCTGGCGCGACGAGCTCAACGAAGGAAAGATTCTGCTCCGCGACATCATCGATCTCGAGGCGACCTATGCCGGGCCCGATGCCAAGGCTGCGCCCGAGCGGCTGGTCGAGGAGGAGCTGCCGCCCCCGCCGCCGCCGGTTGAGAATCGCCGCATCGATCCGCGCGAGCGCCGCGCCCGCGCCGCCGAGGCTCAGCGTCGGCGTCCCGGCGGCGAATATGGCGACGTGCTGAGCCCCGAGGATTTCGAGACGCCCCGCATCGAGGAGGAGCCGGAAGAGGACGACGAGGATTCGAACGTCTCGCTGTCCGCCATGGAGGCCGAGCTCAAGCCGCGGGTGCTCGAGACCTTCGATCGTATTGCCAAGACCTACAAGTCGCTGCGCAAACTGCAGGACCAGGAGGTCGGCGAGAAGACCGAGCTGTCGCAGTCGCAGTCGCGCCGCTACAAGAAGCTGCGCGAGGAGATCATCGAGGACGTCAAGTCGCTGTCGCTCAACCAGGCCCGCGTCGAGGCGCTGGTCGAGCAGCTTTACGACATCAACAAGCGGCTGATCTCGCTCGAAGGCAAGCTGATGCGGCTTGCCGAGAGCTATCGCATCC
>JBKOZY010000406.1:0-3830 GCA_046726135.1 Pseudomonadota bacterium
ATCCCATGAAGATGAAAATAATCGACGAGATAGGAGAACGTGCTCAGAACGAAGAGCAGTCCCCAGATCCACAGATAGATTCCGAGCGGGTGCTGCTGCTGGCCATGCGCCTGTTGGCCCTGAGCGTGCTCGGTTTGGACATGTGCCATGCGTCCCTCACCATAGATAGAAAAAGGCGAAGATGAAAACCCAGACGAGATCGACGAAGTGCCAGTAGAGACCGGTGGTCTCGACGATTTCATAGCGTCCCTTTCGGCTCGTGAAGAAGCCCTTGCGCTCGATGTCGAAGTCGCCGCGCAAGACCTTCCGCGCCATGATGATGAGAAAGATCACGCCGATCGTCACATGGGTGCCGTGGAAACCGGTGATCATGAAGAAGGTCGAACCGAACTGCGGCGCTCCCCATGGATTGCCCCAAGGCCTGACCCCTTCGGTGATCAGCTTCGTCCACTCGAAGGCCTGCATGCCGACGAAGGTCGCCCCAAGCATGGCGGTGAGGAGCATCAGAATGGCGGTCTTGTACCGGTCCTTCTGGTAGCCATACTTCACCGCAAGCGCCATGGTGCCGCTCGAGCTGATCAGCACGAAGGTCATGATCGCGATCAGGATCAGCGGGATGTCCCGGCCACCGATATGAAGCGCGAACACCTCGCTCGGATTGGGCCACTGGTCGAGCGTCGACATGCGCACCGTCATGTACGACAAAAGGAAACAGCTGAAGATGAAGGTGTCGCTGAGAAGGAAGATCCACATCATGGCCTTCCCCCAGGAGACGTTCTTGAACGCCTTTTGATCGGACGACCAATCATGCACCAGGCTGGGCCAGCCGCGATGCATATGCGGAGTTTTGTTCTCGGCGATGGAAGAATGCGACATTCGAAAGGCACCCCTCAGGTGAGCAGCAGCATTGCGAACAACAACAGCCAAACCACAAGCAGAAAATGCCAATAAGCAGTGCACAATTCCACAATTAGGCGCAGATCGGCAACCTTGTCACCGCGCCACAGCCGCGCTCCGAGCCGGCCAAGTGGCACCAGGCCGCCGAACACATGGAGCCCATGCAGCAGGGCGATGATCAGGAAGAACGCCACCGCTGGCGTCGTCGCAGCAAAGAATCCGAGACCCGCCAGCTGCCGCGCCACCACGATCTGCCCCACCAGGAAAGCCGACGTCAACGCTCCGGCAATCAGCAGATAGTCCCGCACCGAGTCCGCCTGGCCCCGCCGCGTCGCACTCTGCAGCCCCTGCATGGCGATGCTGCCGAGGAACAGGATCCCGGTGTTCACCCACAGCAGCCACAGCTTCGGCAGGCCGAACCACGTCGGCCCCGATGACAGGCAGAGATCGAGAAACGACGCCGATTGCGCCGCCGCCGCCTGATATTCCGACGCGTGGGCGACGCGGTGATGATAATAGGCGATGCTCAGAAGCAGAAAGAGAACAGCGATCACCGCGAACAGCACGTTCAGGCCAAGCCACGGAGTGGGAATGGCGAACGTGCTGCCCTCATGCAGATTGTCGACGTCGCTCTGGGATTTCACCCAGGGTTTTTCCGACAATTTCGCAAGGATGCCCACGGGTCCTCAGGCTGGCTGCAGCCGGTGCGGCGTCGCTTCCGGCACCTCATCCGGCGGCATGTTCTGCGGGATGTAGTCTTGGGCAACGCCGGGCACGCTGTAGTCATAGGCCCAGCGGTAGACCACCGGAGTCTCCTTGCCCCAATTGCCGTGCCCGGGTGGCACCTCCGGCGTCTGCCATTCGAGAGTCGTCGCCCGCCACGGGTTCCGCTCCGCTTTCTTGCCGTACCAGATGCTCGAGATGATGTTGAACAGAAACACCATCTGGGCGAAGCCGACGATCAGCGCCACCACCGAGATGAACATGTTCAGATCATGGACGTTCGCAGGGACGAAGGTCGTATCGTTGATCTCGAAATAGCGGCGCGGCACGCCAATGAATCCGAGATAGTGCATCGGGAAGAAGATCAGATAGGCACCGACGAAGGTGACCCAGAAATGGAACTGCCCGAGCGCATTATTGTACATCCTCCCTGAGATCAGCGGATACCAGTGATAGATGGCGCCAAAGATCACGAGCAGCGGCGCCACACCCATCACCATATGGAAATGCGCTACCACGAACATGGTGTCGGACAGTGGCACGTCGACCACCACATTGCCGAGGAAAAGGCCGGTGATCCCGCCATTCACGAAAGTCAGGATGAACGCGATGGCAAATAGCATCGGGACGGTGAGATGGATGTTGGCCCGCCATAGCGTCAGCACCCAATTGTAGACCTTGATCGCGGTCGGGACGGCGATGATCAGCGTCGTTGTCGCGAAGAAGAATCCGAAATACGGGTTCATGCCGCTGACATACATGTGGTGTGCCCACACCACGAAGCTCAAGCCGCCGATCGCCACGATCGCCCACACCATCATGCGATAGCCGAAGATGTTCTTGCGCGCGTGGGTGCTGATCAGGTCCGACACGATGCCGAATGCCGGCAGCGCAACGATATAGACCTCGGGATGGCCGAAGAACCAGAACAGGTGCTGGAACAGGATGGGGCTGCCACCGCCATAGCCCAGCTGCTCGCCGAATTCGACGATCTTCGGCATGAAGAAACTGGTTCCGAGAATGCGGTCGAACAGCATCATGACGCAGCCGACGAACAGCGCCGGGAAGGCGAGCAGTGCCAGGATGGTGGCGACAAAGATGCCCCACACGCTCAGCGGCATGCGCATCAGGGTCATCCCCCGGCAGCGCCCCTGCAACACCGTCACCACATAGTTGAGGCCGCCCATGGTGAAGCCGATGATGAAGATGATCAGCGACACCAGCATCAGGATGATGCCGAAGTCACGGCCCGGCGTGCCGTTCAGGATGGATTGCGGCGGATAGAGGGTCCAGCCCGCACCGGTCGCTCCCCCCGGCACGAAGAAGCTGGCCACAAGCACCAGCACCGCCAGGAGATAGACCCAGTAGCTCAGCATGTTGACATACGGAAACACCATGTCGCGGGCGCCGACCATCAGCGGGATGAGGTAGTTCCCGAAGCCGCCGAGGAACAACGCCGTGAGCAGGTAGATCACCATGATCATCCCATGCACGGTGATGAACTGGTAATAGGCTTCCGGCGAGATGAAGGAGAAGGTGTCGGGGAAACCGAGCTGCAGCCGCATCAACCAGGACAGCACCAGCGCGACGAGGCCGATGGCCGTGGCGGTGCCGGCATATTGAATGGCGATGACTTTCGCGTCCTGGCTCCAGACGTATTTGGTCAGGAAACTATGAGGATGATAGAGCTCGTCTTCCTCATGGGCTGGCGCGACATAGTCGACCGCAGACGGAGTTACATCGACCATCAGACACCCTCATTTCGCTCAGTTGTTGGCGCTCGATAAGCGCCGATTTGGCTCTTATGGAAGATTCTTTTCACCACAGTCACTTTCACTGCACTGCCGAGCTGCCCTTGGTCACCACTTTGGTCCGTTGATCGGTGTCCCGGAACGCAGTCTGTTGTGACAGCCAGGTCTGATAGGCAGCATCGTCCTCCACCACCACCGACCCGCGCATGGTGTAATGGCCGGTGCCGCACAGCTCGAAGCAGAGGATATCGAACTTGGCCGTGCGGGTCGGGGTGAACCAGAAATAGGTCACCATGCCGGGAATGAGATCCATCTTGGCGCGGAACTCGGGCACATAGAAATTATGCAGCACGTCCTTGGATCGCAGCAGCACCTTGATCGGCTTGCCGGCCGGCAGATGCAGATCGGCCGCCTCCAGCACGATGTCGTCCTGCGCCTGCGGATCGTCCTTGTTGACAC
>JBKOZY010000407.1:0-5491 GCA_046726135.1 Pseudomonadota bacterium
CAGTTTGCACGGTAAAGGCAGTGGGCAGTAGGCAGTAGGCAGTAGGCAGTGACCGCGTATCCTTGCCTACTGCCTACTGGCTACTGCCTCACTTCCCGAACACCTGAATGCCGGCCGGGCCCAAGAGGACGATGAAGATCACCGGCAGGAAGAACAGCACCATCGGAACCGTCAGCTTGGGCGGCAGCGCCGCGGCGCGCTTCTCGGCTTCCGACATGCGCGTGTCGCGGTTCTCCTGAGCGAGGACGCGGAGCGCGGTGCCGAGCGGGGTGCCGTATCTCTCCGATTGGATCAGGCTGGTGACCACCGACTTCACGGTCGCAAGGCCGGTGCGCCGCCCCAGATTTTCGTAGGCGCGGCGGCGATCGCCGAGAAAGGAGAGCTCGGCATTGGTCAGGGTCATCTCCTCGGCGAGCGGCAGCGACTGGCTGCCGATCTCCTTGGCGACGCGCGCCATGGCGGGCTCGATCGCCATGCCCGATTCGACGCAGATCAGCAGCAGATCGAGCGCGTCGGACCAGGCGCGCCTGATCGAGGCCTGGCGGCGCTGGATCAGGTTCTTGAGGAAGACATTGGGCAGGTAGAAGCCAGCAATCAGCCCGACCATGGTGGTGACCAGACGCAGCGATGCCGGAATGCGGTCGGCGAACACCGTCGAGGAATAGATGAAGACGAGAAGCGCAAAAAGGAAGGGCGTGATCAGGCGGAAGGCGAGATAGGTGACGAGATGACGCTCGCTGCGCAGCCCGGCCTGGCGCAAGCGCTCGCGCGAGGTCTCGGCCTGGAACAGCTGGCGAAGATTGAGGAGCTCGACGACCTGCGCCAGCGTCCCCTTGGAGCGCTCGCGCAACCGCCCTTCGGACGCAGCGGCCGCGGCGCGGGCCTGGGCGCGCAGCCGCTCGCGCTCGGAGGCCACCTGCTTCATGCGGCTCGCCAGCCTGTCGCCGTGAAGCAGCGGACCGGCCAGCGTCAATATGGTTGCGAAAGCGGACAGGCCGACCAGGATGGTCACCAGGTTTCTCGGCTGAAGAAACGATGTCAGAAGCGCGACCATGATCCCATTCCATGCGTCAGAAATCGAAGTTGATCATCTTGCGCATGATCAGGACCCCGGTCCCCATCCAGATCAGCGAGCCGGCAATCATGAGATGACCGATCTCGGTGTCCCATAGCGGGATGAGATATTCGGGGTTGAGGATGCTCAAGGCGCCGCAGATGAAGAAGGGCAGCGAGCCGATGATCATGGCCGAGGCCTTGGCTTCCTGGCTGACGGCGGCGATCTTCTGCTTCATCCGCTTGCGATCGCGCAGCACCTTGGAGAGATTGCCGAGCGCCTCGGCGAGATTGCCGCCGGCCTTGGACTGGATCGCGATGACGATGCCGAGGAAGTTGACCTCGGCGAGCGGCATGCGCTCGAACATCCGCTCGATGCCCTGATCGATGGCGATGCCAACCCGCTGACCCTCGACCACCTCGAGAAACTCCGGACCGACCGGGGCGGGGGTCTCGGCGGCGATCACCTTCATGGCGTCGGACAGCGGCAGACCCGCCTTGAGGCCGCGCACCATGATGTCGATGGCATCGGCGAATTCGCCCAGGAACACTTCCTGGCGACGCTTGCGAAGATGAGAGAGAAACCAGCGCGGCAGGCCGAGCAGGGCGACAAGGCCGGCGGCCAGCGCCACATACCAGGTGGCACCGACGACCAGGATGCCAAGGGCGAGCACGACCCCGAACGCGATCGAGGCGACCCAGAATTTCTGCACCGACAGATCGAGGCCGGACTGCATCAGCAGCGTGCGCAAGGTCAGCCTGCGGCGGCGTTTCTTTTCTGACTCCTCGAGCTGCTTCAGCGATTCCTGGATCTGCTTGCGCCGGCTGTCCTTCGATTCGGCCATGAGGCGGGCACGCAGCCCCGGCACCTTGTCGCGGCGAGCGCTCCTGTCGGAGAGCGTCTGAACCCGCTTGGCGGCCTGGGCCTCGCCGGTGAGCCAGGGATAGAGCAGACCAACGAGAAATCCGCCAACGCTCAGCGCAATGAAGCCGATCAGGGCGAGCTCAAGCATCGTTGGTCGCCTCGGCGCGCTCCAGCGCCTCGGCGAGGCGGTTCTCCTCGCCATAATAGCGGGCGCGATCCCAGAAATGCGGCCGGGCGATGCCGGTCGAGCGGTGACGGCCCATGATCCGGCCGTCAGCATCCTCGCCGATGATGTCGTAAAGGAAGAGGTCCTGGGTGATGACGACATCGCCCTCCATGCCGACGACCTCGGTGATGTGGGTGATGCGGCGCGAGCCGTCGCGCAGGCGGGCTGCCTGGACGATGATGTCGATCGAGCCGACGACCATTTCCTTGATCGTCTTGGACGGCAGCGCAAAGCCGCCCATGGTGATCATCGATTCGAGCCGCGACAGAGCCTCCCGCGGGGAGTTGGCGTGGACCGTGCCCATCGAGCCGTCATGGCCGGTGTTCATCGCCTGGAGCAGGTCGAAGGCCTCCGGCCCGCGCACCTCGCCGACAATGATCCGCTCCGGTCGCATGCGCAGGCAGTTCCTGACGAGATCGTGCATGGTGATCTCGCCCTCGCCCTCGAGATTGGGCGGGCGGGTCTCGAGGCGCACCACATGCGGCTGCTGCAGCTGAAGCTCGGCGGCGTCCTCGCAGGTGATGACCCGCTCCTCGGCATCGATGAAGCCGGTCAGGCAGTTGAGCAGCGGGGTCTTGCCGGAGCCGGTGCCGCCGGAGATCAGCACGTTGCAGCGGACCCGGCCGATGATGCCGAGAACGGTGGCACCTTCGGGGGTGATCGAGCCGAATTTGACGAGGTCGCCCATCTTCAGGCGGTCGCGGCGGAACTTGCGGATGGTGAGGGCGGGCCCGTCGATCGACAGCGGCGGCACGATGACGTTGACGCGCGAGCCGTCGGGCAGGCGGGCGTCGCAGATCGGGCTTGCCTCGTCGACGCGGCGGCCGATCTGGCTGACGATGCGCTGGCAGATGTTCAGGAGCTGGGCATTGTCGCGGAAGCGGATGTTGGCCGCCTCCATCCTGCCGTTCACCTCGATGAAGCAGGTGCTGGCGCCGTTGATCATGATGTCGGCGATGTCGTCGCGCGCCAGCAGCGGTTCGAGCGGGCCATAGCCGAGAACGTCGTTGCAGATGTCCTCGAGCAGCTCCTCCTGCTCGGCGATCGACATCACCACGTCCTTGAGCGCGATGATTTCGTTGACGATGTCGCGGATCTCGTCGCGGGCGCTTTCGCGGTCGAGCTGACCGAGCTGGGTCAGGTCGATGGCGTCGATCAGGGCGTTGAAGATCGACGACTTGATGTCGTAATAGCTGTCGGAACGGCGGGATTTGATGGCGAGAGCGGGCGTCTTTGCGGCGTCGAGCGCGGCATTGCTCGTCGCAGCGGCTGGCGTGCTGACCGCGGCCGGTCCCGGCGGCTTCGCCATGATGTCGGAGACAGCGTTGGCGCCGAGCGACAGCTCGCCGCCGGCTAAGGAGTTCCGCAACTCGCTGCGCTTGCCGAACATGTCACTTCTTCCTCAAGGACGGCAGCCTGCCCATAAAGGGGAGGAGCATGCGCTTCATCGCCTTGGCAGGCGCCGCGCTGCGCCCGGCCAGATCGAGCGCGAAGGTCTCGATCAGTTCCGCCGGCTTCGACCTGGCGCCGATTTCGGCGATCATCTGACCGTTGCTCGAGGCGGTGCCGAAGATCTGCGGCTCGAAGGGCACGACGATCGCCGGCTCGGTGCCGACCGAGCGGGCGAAATCGGCGACTGGGATCTCCGGGCGCCTGGCCACGCCGACCTGGTTGAGGATCAGCCGCGGCGGGCGGTCGTTGGGCCGCGCCGCCTTGAGGAAGTCGATGAGATTCTTGGTGTTGCGCAGGCTTGCGAGCTCCGGCGTCGCAGTGACGATGACATCGTCGGCCTGGACGAGCGTGGCCTTGGTCCACGGCGCCCAGATATTGGGGACATCGACGATCACATTGGGAACGGAGAGGCGCACCACATCGAGAATGTGCTCCAGCGCTTCCTTGTCGATCGCGTAGTCACGATCGATCGAGCCTGGCGCGGAGAGGAGCGAGAGACGATCGCCGGCCTTGGCAAGCAGCCGGTCGAGCAGCATCTGGTCGACACGCTCCGGCTGGCCGAGCGCCTCGGCGATGCCTTGGGTGGCGTCGATGTTGAAATTGAGACCGGCGGTGCCGAAGGCAAGATCGAGGTCGGTGATGACCGTGTCGATCATGAGCTTGCGCGAGAACAGCCAGCCGACATTGTGGGCGATGGTGCTCGAGCCGACGCCGCCCTTGGCGCCGACAAAGGCGAAGATGCGGCCGATCTGGCCGGCCTTGGAATCGGCATAGAGGGCGCCGATCGCCGCGATGATGTGAAGCGGCCCGAGCGGTGCCACGAGATATTCGCTGACGCCCGAGCGGATCAGCTCGCGATAGAGCACGACGTCGTTGACATGGCCGATGACGATAACCTTGGTCGAGGGATCGCAAACATCGGCGAGATGAGCGAGCTCGGCCAACACCGCATCGCGTCCGCCTTCGGTCTCGACCACCAGGACATTCGGCGTATGAGTCTCGCCATAGAGCTGGACAGCCGCCTGCGGACCGCCGAGCTTGATGTCGAGGTGAGCCCTGGCGAGCCGTCGGTCGCCGGCCGCAACCTGCATGGCCTCTGCGGTGGCAGGGTTGGAGCAGAAGGCGTGGATGTTGATGCGCGGCACGAGCGCCACGATCTCGGCTTGGCGGCCAGGCACTTCAGGCGCAAGCGGGGCGAAATGCGATGTCATTGGCCGACCTTGCTGATCTTGGCGTTCTGCTCGACATTGACCGGCGTCGAGGGGTCTTTGGGCCTCCGGTAATCGTTGAAGATCTGCGACCTGCGCGGCGCATCGGGCGGCGTCTCGGCGCGCGGCATCACGAAATCATTCGGATTGGCAACGACGGCGGCAATGTTCTGCTGGTGGGCGCAGCCGAAATTGGGAAAGGGCTCGTTCTCCCCGTTGCGGACAAGGTTTTCGTTCCAGTCGCCACAAGGCGCCGTCACGGCGGTCGTGCGGGCGAAGGTCAGGACGACCGGCCCGCGGCCATCATAGGCGGCGGCGACGATCCGGGCAGGCGGAACGCCCTCCTCCATGAGGATGGACGCGACCTGCTCGGCGGTGGCGCGGGCGCTTCTGGGATGGCTGACCCCGATCGAATGGCTGGCGTTGGTCAGCGCCGACTGTGCGAAGCGGGCGACCTCGTTGCGCTCGACGGCGGTCAGGCCGCTCTGATGCGGCACCAGCTCGATCCGGGCGGTGTCCTTCGTCACCGTGATCGGGTGGCGCTGATAGTGCATCGGCGGCGTGTAGACGTCGTCGAGCTCAGCGTCGAGATAGGCTCCGCAGCCGGTCAGTCCGACAAGGAGCAGAAGCGGGGCCAGCGGCGTGGCGATCGGTCGGCGCGGGCGCAAGGCGAACATGGCTCTGATC
>JBKOZY010000408.1:0-4898 GCA_046726135.1 Pseudomonadota bacterium
CATACGAGATCTGACCGGCAGTCTCGTGGGCTCGGAGATGTGTATAAGAGACAGCACCGCAAGGACTATGGTGCGGCGCTCGGCCACGAGACCGGGCTGATCCTGAAGGTTCACACCTCCAATTATCGGATCGAAGGCTTCACCAAGGAAGTGCCGGCGCGCGAGCTCGCGGCACTCGCGCGGGAGACCAGGGTCCCGGTGATGCACGATCTCGGTTCCGGCACCCTCGTCGACCTCACTCGCTTCAACCTCCAGCATGAGCCGACCGTCGCCGAGGCGGTTGCCGACAAGGTCGACCTCGTGACCTTCTCCGGCGACAAGCTGCTCGGCGGCCCGCAGGCCGGCTTCATCGTCGGTCGCAAGGACCTTATCCAGCGCATCAACCGCAATCCGATGAAGCGGGCGCTCAGGCTGGACAAGATCCGCATCGCGGCGCTCGAAGCCACGCTACGGCTCTATCGCGATCCCGATCGGCTGGCCGAGCGACTCCCGACGCTGAGGCTGCTGGCGCGTCCTTCCGCCGCGATCGAAGCAATGGCAAAGCGCCTTCAACCGATCGTCTCCAGAGCCGTCGGGCCGGAATACCAGGTCAAGCTGGTGGCATGTACCAGCCAGATCGGATCGGGCGCCCTGCCGCTCCACCAGGTGCCTAGCGCCGGGTTGGCGATCCGGCCGGTTCAGCGCCAGCATCGAGGAACGGCAGTGAACGCCGTCAGCACACGCCTGCGGCAGCTTGCCGTTCCGATCATCGGTCGTATCGAGGACCAGGCGCTGTTGCTCGATCTCCGTTGTCTCGAGGATGAGGCCGGCTTCGCCAGCGCAATCGCTGAGCTCGCGACGGTCGAGGGGCGATGATGGGCGCCGATCGGACGGTCGCGGATCAGCTTGTCGAGGCGCTCGAGGCAGTGGAGCAGGGGGACTACACGACGGCGCTCCGGATCTGGGAACCGCTGGCGCGGGCCGGTGTCGCCCGGGCGCAGAACAACGTTGGTGCCTGTTTCGCCGAAGGACTTGGCGTCGAGCGCGATGGCACTCTGGCGTTTCGCTGGCTGAGTCTTGCTGCCGAGGCTGGTGACAAGGTCGGACAGCGCAATCTGGCGGCGCTCTATTTCAAGGGCGAGGGCGTCGAGCAGGACAGCCTTCGGGCGGCCGAGCTATATCGTCAGGCGGCGGAGACCGGCGATGCTCCGGCCCAGGACATGCTGAGCTGGATGCTGCTCGAAGGCGAGATCGCCGAGCCGGATTACGCCGAGGCACGGCGCTTCGCCGAAGCGGCTGCCGAGCAGGGCATCCCCCAGGCCATGACGCGGCTCGGGATGCTCTACCACAACGCGCTGGGAGTCGAGCGCGATCCGTTCAAGGCAGCGATGTGGTGGCGCCGCGGCGCCGAGCGCGGCGATGCCGATGGTCAGGCGATGCTTGGTGCGGCCTTGCATCTGGGCGCCGGTTTGCCGCGCGATCCGGTCGAGGCATGCGCCTGGCTGCTTCGGGCTGAGCGTGGCCGGAGCGCCCTTGCCGGTCAGTTCCTGACGGCGGTGCGATCGGCGCTCGATGGGTCAGCGCTCGCCGAAGCCGAGCGCCAGGCCCTGCTGCCGCTGGAGCCGCTGCCATGATCATCGGTACCGCCGGTCACATCGATCACGGCAAGACCAGCCTGGTGCAGGCTCTGACCGGCGTCGACACCGACCGCCTCAAGGAAGAGAAGGCGCGCGGCATCTCGATCGATCTCGGCTTCGCCTATCTACCGACCCCGAACGGAACCGTGCTGGGCTTCGTCGACGTGCCAGGGCATGAAAAGTTCATCCACAACATGCTTGCCGGCGCGATGGGCATCGATTTCGTGATGCTTGTCGTCGCTGCCGACGATGGCGTCATGCCGCAGACGCGGGAGCATCTGGCGATCGTGGAGCTGCTCGGCATCGATCGCGGCATCGTCGCCCTGACCAAGGCGGATCTGGCTGAAGCCGGGCGCAGGATTGAGGTCGAGCGCGAGATCCGGCAAGTGCTGGCATCGACCGAGCTGGCGGATGCCGAGATCGTCCCGGTCTCGACGGTGACAGGGGAAGGGATCGATTGGCTGCGTGCCCAGCTCATCGACTCGGCGCCCGGTCAGAGAGAGCAGGGGGTCCGCAATCGCTTTCGAATGAGCGTGGATCGGTCCTTCACGCTGCCCGGTGCTGGCACAGTGGTGACCGGAACGGTACTGTCAGGTGCGGTGACGGTCGGCGATCGCGTAACGGTCAGCCCATCGGGCTTGACGGCGAGGGTACGTTCCATTCACGCGCAGAACCGGCTCGCCGAGCGGGGGCTGGTCGGACAGCGCTGCGCCCTCAACCTGGCCGGCGAGGGCATCACCAAGGATTCCGTCAGGCGCGGCGATGTGGTCCTCGATCCCGAGCTTCATGCACCGACCGATCGGATCGATGCACATCTGCGCATGCTGGACAGCGAGCGCAAGCCGGTCGGCCAATGGACGCCGGTGCGGCTTCATCACGGCGCTGCCGAGCTTGGTGCCCGCATCGTTCTCCTCGGCGATGAGCCGATCGCTCCAGGCGGCAGCGGCTATGTGCAACTGGTGCTCGAGCGTCCCATCGCGGCCGCCGCCGGCGATCGCTTCGTGATCCGCGACACCACGGCCCAGCGCACGTTGGGCGGCGGGGTGTTTCTCGACCTGCGCGCGCCGGCGCGGCGCCGCCGCTCGCCGGAGCGGCTTGCCCAGCTCGCCGCTCATGCCCTTCCCGACGCCGGGAAGGCGCTCGAGGCGCTGCTCGCTTGCGCGTCGCTCCAAACCGATCTTTCGGCCTTTGCCCGCGATCGCGCGCTTAGCGCCGGCGAGATCGACGATCTCGTCGATCGTCTCGGCATCGTGAGGATCGCGGCGCGGCGCACGGTGCTCGCACTGTCCGGAGAGACGTGGCAGGCATTCAAGCGAAACCTCATCGCCAGCCTGCAGGCATTTCATGCCGAGAACCCCGATCTCCAGGGGATCGGCCTGGAACGCCTGCGGCTGCTTATCGCACCGCGCATGCCAGGGGTGTCGTTCATCGCCATCATCCAGGGGCTGGCGCGGGCGCATGAACTTGCGCTCGAAGGGGCATGGGTTCGCCTGCCCGGCCACGAGGCGCGGCTCATGCCGGCCGATGCCAGGTCCTGGGAAGAGATCCGACCGCATCTTGGCGGCCACGACCGGTTCAGGCCGCCACGGGTGCGCGACGTCGCCGATTTTATGCACCTGCGGGAGCCGGAGGTCAGGCGGATGTTCAAGGTGCTCGGCCGCATGGGACAGCTCGACGAGATCGCGCATGATCGGTTCTTTCTGCGGGACACGGTGGCCGAGATGGTGGAGATCATGATTGACTTGGCCGACAAGGCACCGGACGGGCAATTCACTGCCGCCGCGTTCCGCGACCGCGTCTATAACGGCCGCAAGGTGGCGATCGAGATCCTCGAATTCTTCGACCGGCACGGCGTGACACTGCGGCGAGGCGATCTGCGCCGCATCAACAAGCATCGGCTCGATCTGTTTCGGCGCCATGCCGAGGAGGCGAGCCCGGATGAACGGAACGCAGGAAGAGAATCGTCCCCGGTGGGGCGTCCGGACTTCAAATCCGGGAGGGGCCGTGAGACGGTCCTTGGTGGGTTCGACTCCCTCTCTCTTCCGCCAGATTTGAGGCGCGCGCGGTGACGGGTGACTTTCTCGAAGCGCTGAAATGCGCTGCCGACCAGGCCTCCGACGCCGAAGAGTCTTTCCGGCGCGAGATTGCCGCTCGAATGAAGGGGTTGGAGCGCGAGCGGGCGTTTGCCTGGCGCCGGCTCAATCTCATGCGGGGCATTGACGAGGTCATCGCGCCGACGGCCAACGAGGAGGACGCTGTCGCTGCCGCAGATGCAGCGCTGCGGCTGAAGCTTGGTTGGGGGAATGACAGTCCAGCGCGCAGCGAGGTGCTGTCGCGCTTCGCAGCCGTGTCGCGCGCGGTGTTCGCCAATCGCGGCGAAAAGGCCGAAATCGATGTCGTCGCGACCCTTGCAAGCTTCGAGGAGTGGTACCGTGATACTCATCCGGGACCGTTCTGGGCCTTGTTCGATTATGAGATGCCGGAGACGCCCGTTGTCGATTTCTGAGACCGATTTCGATCGCTGGATCACTGCCGAATATGCCGAGCGTGGGGCATTCACCGCCTTTGCCGTGCTGGTTCAGATCGGCGAGACCAGCGTGACCCCGCTCTGCTCGACCTATTTCAACGTTATCGGCAACGAAGTCGATTGGGGTGAAATCACCGTGCTGTTTGCCGGTGCAGGCGCCGAATGGGACGGCGCCTCCTTCTTTCCCGCGAGCGCCCGCAATGGCGGACCGCTCGACAATCCATCGGCACGTCTCATGCTGCGCGACATTGAGATGCGGCTCGATGACGATCGGCTGGTGCTGAATGAAGGCCATTTCTTCGATAAATGGGGACGCCGTCTACGCATCGATGAGGTCACCGCCCAATGACCCGGCGACTGCTGATCGTCCTGGTCAATACCGACCCCCGCAACGTCGAGGAGCTCGGCGCGCCCTTCTATTATGCCGCGGTCGCGGCGGCGATGGACTACGAGGTGGATGTGTTGTGCACGGCAGCTGCCGGCAAGCTGCTGATCAAGGGCGTGGCCGACAAGCTCTTCGTCAAGCCGGGCGACGCCAAGTCGGTTTACGACTGGATCCGGGAGGCGCACGAGCATGGTGCCCGATTCTGGGCCTGTCCGGCCAATCTCGAGCTCATCGGCAAGACCAGGGACGACCTCATTCCGGAATGTCAGGGGCTGATGGGAGCGGCGGCGATGATCAGCGACATCATGGATGGCGCCTGTCGGATCCTGACCTTCTGAAGGATCACATGATCACGCGAGACCAGCATAGC
>JBKOZY010000409.1:0-5022 GCA_046726135.1 Pseudomonadota bacterium
GCTTGGGGTCACGCTCGCCGGTCCAACGGAAGTCGACATCCCAGATCGAGCCTTTGTCGCCATAACGGTCGATGAAATAAATGTGGGCGCCGCCGATGCCTTCGATCGCCGGAATGTTGATCTCCATCGGCCCGATCCGGCCGGTCACCGGCGTCGCGCCCAGTTCAATGGCGCGCTCGAAGGCGTGCTTGGAATCCACCACCCGGAAGCCGATGGCACAGGCGCATGGTCCATGCTGAGCGGCGAAGCTTCGCGCGAAACTGTCCGGCTCGGCATTGAGAACATAGTTGATGTGGCCCTGGCGATAGAGGGTGACGTCCTTCGAACGATGTCGCGCCACCGCGGCGAATCCCATCAGCTCGAACAGGGCGCCCAAGGCCTGCGGATCGGAATGGGCAAACTCCACGAACTCGAAACCGTCGGTGCCCATCGGATTGTCGTCGGAGATTTGCGGGGGCGGCGCATCATGCGGATAAGGTCCCATCGGGTTCACCTTCAGCTGTAACTGCCATTGCACAACAGCCTATGGTGCCGACACGGCAATTTCACCAGTTAAATCCCGTTTATCCCGCGTGACAGTCGATCTAGCCGCGCCGCGGAATTCCCGCTACAGCATGGCGAAGACTGAGAAAATCGAGGTGCTGTCATCGTCCCTTCCGCATCAGCCAGACCACGGGTGGTCATCATCGGCGCAGGCTTCGGCGGCCTCAATGCTGCTTTGCATCTGCGCCACGCACCGGTCGAGGTGACGGTGATCGACCGGCGCAACTACCATCTGTTCCAGCCCCTGCTCTATCAGGTTGCGACGGCGGCGCTGTCGCCGGCGCAGATCGCCACGCCGATCCGGCACATTCTGTCGCGGCAAAAGAACACCTTCGTGCTGATGGAGCGGGTGATCGAGATCGACCGGAAACGTCGAGAAGTTGTCACTGATCTGAGCCGGGTTCCCTTCGACTATCTGATCATCGCCACCGGGGCGCGCCATCATTATTTCGGCCATGAGGCCTGGGAGAGGTTCGCCCCGGGCTTGAAGAAGATCGACGAGGCGACCGAGATCCGCGGCCGGATCCTGACAGCCTTCGAGCTGGCCGAGGCCACCGAGGACGACGAGGCGCGTCGGCGGCACCTCACCTTTGCGGTGGTCGGCGCCGGTCCAACCGGGGTGGAGATGGCGGGGGCGATTGCCGAGCTTGCCCGGCACACGGTGGTCGGCGACTTCCGACGGATCGATCCGGCCGCCACACGCATCTTGCTTATCGAAGCCGGTGACCGGGTGCTCGCCAGCTTTCCGCCGGAATTGTCGGAGAAGGCGGTGCGCCAGCTCGAGGGGCTGGGCGTCGAGGTGATGCTGCGCAATGCCGTGACGGCGTGCGATCCGGAGGGGCTGACGCTTTCCGGCGGGGAGCGGATCCTCACCTCATCGATCGTGTGGGCTGCCGGCGTCATGGCGTCCCCTGCCGCCAAATGGCTGGGCGAGGCGAGCGACCGAGCCGGACGCGTACCGATCGGTCCGGATCTGTCGCTGATCGATGATCCGACGATCTTCGTCATTGGCGACACGGCGGCGGTGACCGATGCCAAGGGCCAGGTCGTGCCCGGCGTGGCTCCCGCCGCCAAACAGATGGGACGCTATGCCGCGAAGGTGATCAGCAATCGCCTGGAGGGACGCAGCACGGCTCCCTTCGTCTATCGCAATTGGGGAAATCTGGCGACGATCGGCCGGAAGGCGGCAGTGGCCGATTTCGGTCGAATCCGGCTGTCCGGGCTGCTCGCCTGGCTGGCCTGGAGCTTTGCCCATATCTGGTTCCTGATCGGTTTTCGCAACCGCCTGTTTGTGCTGATCGACTGGGCGTGGGCCTATCTCACCTATGATCGCGGGGTCCGGCTGATCACGGGCCGGTAGAGGCTGCTTCGCTGCCATTAGGGCAAAATGCAGCACCATTGCGGCCAACTTTGAATTGCCTCTACATACGCGGCGTGATCTAAGCACCCCCTGTGGGTTGAATCATTACACTTTGGCTTGAATTTTCAGTGCCAATCGAGAAGTATATGCCGCCGTTGATATTTCTCGAGACAAATCTTGCGGTAGAGAAGAAGAGGACTAATTGGAATGGATGACGGGCCAGACCTCGCGCGACTTACGGCCGAGATGTTTATCGCTTATGTCACAAATAACAAAGTCGATCCCCTCGAGGTTGAGAATGTGGTTCGAGCCATCAGAACCGCAATCGCCGGAAGGGCCGGGCTCGGCGAGGCGGGGGACGGTGAGGAAGGTGTCGCAGCAGCGCGCTCCGAACCTGCCGTGCCGATCGAAGAGTCGGTTCAGCCCGACTATGTGATCTGCCTGGAGGACGGCCGCCGCTTCAAGTCGCTGAAGCGTCACCTCAGCCTGCACGGGCTGACGCCGCAGGACTATCGCGAGCGCTGGGGGCTGCCGGCCGATTACCCGATGGTCGCGCCGAAATACGCCAAGGCGCGGTCGCGGCTAGCCAAGAAGATCGGCCTCGGACGCAAGCGCGCCGCTTCGGGCTGAAGCGCTGCCGAAGTCGTTGAAGCTCGCGAGCCTCACGCTCAGCGCCCCATTTGACGGGGTCGACATCGGCTACGTCGATTGGGGGCCGGCCGATGCGGCGCGCAGCGTCGTCTGCGTGCATGGCCTGACGCGCAATGCCCGCGACTTCGATGTGCTCGCCGAGGCGCTGGCAAATCGTGGCTCGAGGGTGATCGCGGTCGATGTTGTCGGGCGCGGGCGCAGCAGCTGGCTCGAAGATCCCAGCCAATATGTCGTGCCGGTCTATGCCCAACAGCTGAAGCAGCTCATCGAAACGCTTGGCCTCGGAACGGTTGATTGGGTCGGCACGTCGATGGGCGGGCTCATCGGCATGGTGCTTGCCGCCGGCGCGCCCGCGCTGATCAGCCGGCTGGTGCTGAATGATGTCGGTCCGTTCGTTCCAAAAACGGCCCTGCAGCAGATCCGGGCCTATGTCGGGCTCCAACCGCAATTTGCCGACATCGACGAGGCGGAACGTTATGTGCGGACGATCGCCGCCGGCTTTGGCCCGTTGAGCGACTCGCAATGGCGTCAGCTCACCCGCAACAGCGTTGTCGACAATGAGACTGGCGGCCTCAAGTTCCATTATGATCCGGCGCTCAAGGCGGCCTATGCGGACACCGCCGATGCCGATCTCGATCTCTGGGCGCTGTGGGACCAGATCAGCTGTCCGGTGCTGCTGTTGCGCGGCGGGTCAAGCCCGCTGCTCTCCGCGGAAATCGCCGAGCGCATGCGCAACAGCGGTCCGCGCGCCGAGCTTGTCACCTTCGAGGGCGTCGGCCATGCGCCGGCACTGATGGCGGCCGATCAGGTGTCGGTGGTGGTGAGCTGGTTGCATCAGGTAAGGCAGTAGGCAGTAGGCAGTAGGCAGTATTGAAGAACTCCGCTCACTGCCTATTGCCTACTGCCTACTGAGGATTGATCTGCTCGCGCAGCATGCGGGTGATGTTCTCGATCTCGCTCGAACGGCGGACCACGCGCGGCGTGATCATGACCAACAGCTCGAAGCGCCGGACATGGTCAGTGTTCTGCTTGAACAGATTGCCGAACACCGGAACCTTCCTGAGGATTGGAACGCCTGTCTCGATCTCGTCGGTGCGATCCTCGATCAGGCCACCGAGCAAGGCGGTGCGGCCCGATTGCACGACGATGTCGGACGTGACATTGCGCTTCGAGATGATCGGCGTGAGATTGCCCTTCTCGGCGGAGGCGGATGCCTTGCTTACTTCCTGGTTGATGCTCAAGAGAACCGAGTTGTTGGCCCGGATGCTCGGGGTGATCTCGAGAATCACGCCGGTGTCCCTGGTCTCGATCTCCTGGGTCAGGATGACCGGCTGCGTGGAATTGTCGGGTTGGGTCTGGGTCTGGCTAGCGACCGCGAAGGGGATCTGGTCGCCGATCACCAGTCGGGCGGATTTGCCGTCCATCACCGTCAGATAGGGCGAGGAGATGACCTTGACCTTGGTGACGCTTTGCAGGGCATCCAGCACCACCTTGGTGTCGAAACCGGCAATGGTCCTGTTGAGGATGGCGACACCGCCGGTGCCGGGATCGGTGGGAATCGGATTGGGAGTCGGGCCGGGAGAACGGGTGGAGTGGGCGGTGAATCCCATGCCCGACAGGTACCGTTGCACGCCATAGCCGAGATCATCCTTGAGCTCGACCTCGGCGACGGTCGCCTCGATGACGACCTGCGCCTGGGGAACGTCGAGGGTGCGCACCACCTCGCGAATGCGCCGGAACACCGAATAAGTCGAATAGACGAGAAGCGTGTTGTTGCGCTTCTCGGCAACGATCGACACCGAGCCATCGCCGGAAGGTGGCGGTCGCTGCTGCGCCTCGGGTGGCTGGAAGCCCTGACCGCCCGAGCGCCGGGCGCCGCTCCCCTGGCCCGGCTCGAGCATGTCGGCCTTGCCGGGTGGCGTCTCTGCGATGTCGACTTGGAACTGCGGCGGTTCGGGCGGGGTCAACATCTCGTCATCGTCAGGCGGCGGCGAGGTCTGGGGCTTTGGCGGCACCGGCTTGAGCTTGGCAGCGATGCGGCTTTCCCGTTGTGACCGCCGGCCGGCGGTCGCCGGGCCTTTCGGCGTGGTGCTCTGTTCGCCGCCGAATATCTCGGTGAGCTGCGCGGCGATATCTTCGGCGGCCAAATTCTCGAGCGGGATGATCCGGAGCGAGGGCTCGTCGCGCAGATGGGTGTCGAGGCGGCGCACCAGCTGGCGAATGCCGTCCATCAATGCATCGTCATGGGTGCCGACGAGCAGCGCCTGCTGGTTCTCGAGCGGAATGATGGTCAGGCCGGACTCGGCGTCACCCTGGCCGCTGTAGAACTCATTCAATTGCTGGGCGACCTTTTCCGGCGGGCTCTCGAGCAGCGGGATGATGGCGACCCGACTGGCGCCGATGCCGCGCTCGGCGAGGGTATTCAGCAATTCCTCGACCTGCGCGACATCGGCCGGCGAGCCGCGCAC
>JBKOZY010000410.1:0-8207 GCA_046726135.1 Pseudomonadota bacterium
CGCCGGAACCGGCGGTGCAAGCTCCTCGGAGGGATCGCCATAGATCTCGGTCATGGCTCGCCGTCCGAGGTCATGAGCAGGTCGAGCGCCGGATTGACTGCGGCATTGCGGATCAGCAGCTCGCCGACAATTCCGGCGGCAACCGCCGCGGGGAGCTTGGCGGCGGCGGTCGAGGCGCCGATCGGGCAGACGAGCCGGGCAGCATCCTGGCGGGGCATGCCGGCCTCGATCATGCGCTTGACGAAGCGCATGCGCTTGGCGGCACTGCCGACCATGCCGACAAAGGGGAAGCGGCCGCCATCGAGAGTCTCGGCGGCAAGCGCCAGATCGAGGGTAGCGCTGTAGGTCATGATGAGGATGAAGGCGCCCTCGGGAATGTCGCGGAGGAGCCGGCAGGGGTCGGCGGAGATCCGGACCGTGACATTGCGCGGCAGGGCTGCCGGAAAGGAGGCACGCCGGGCATCGACCCAGGTCACCGCGAAATCGAGCGCGGCAAGCGACGGCACGAGCGCGGTGCCGACCGGACCGGCGCCGAATACCCATACCGGTCGTGCCGCGCCGCCCGCCATGGTCAGCCGCCCGCGCCGGGTTTGACTCGGCGGACCGCCCGCATCACCGCTTCCGGCGTCGCCGGGACATCGAGCGCCGGCACCGCGCCGGGCTTCAGCGCGGCGACCGCCTGGGTGATGGCGGACAACACCGAAAGAGCGAGCATCAGCGGCGGCTCGCCCACCGCCTTGGCACCATGGACGGTGACTTCGCGGTTCGGACGCCCGTTGAACAGCCGTACGCGAAAGTCGGCGGGGACGGTGGTGGCGAGCGGGACCTTGTAGGACGCGAGCGCATCAGTGAGGATGCGGCCGCTCTCATCATGGACGATCTCCTCCATGGTGAGCCAGCCGAGGCCCTGGATGAAGCCGCCCTCGATCTGGCCGCGATCGATCTCGGGATTAAGCGAGGTGCCGCAATCCTGAAGAATGTCGACGCGGTCGAGCCGCATCTCGCCGGTCAAGGTGTCGACCGTCACTTCGGAACAGGCGGCGCCATAGACGAAATAGAGGAAGGGCCGGCCCTGCCCGCGCTGGCGGTCCCAGCTGACCTTGGGCAGGACATAGGAGCCTTGGGCGGCGAGCGGCAGGCGGACGCGCGCGGCGCTGTCGACCAGCGCCTCAAAGCTCGAGCGCTGGTCGCCGGCAACGATCGTGCCCCTGTCGAAGCGGATGAGACGCGGGTCGATGCCGGTCGCCGCCGCGGCGTGATCGATGAGGCGCTTCTTCAGCGTCTCCGCCGCCCGTCGTGCCGCCATGCCGTTGAGATCGAGCGTCATCGACGACGCCGTCGGACCGGCCCCCGGCAGGATCGTCGAGCTCGCCGGCCTGACGACGATGCGGCCGAGATCGAGGCCGAACTCGTCGGCGACGATCTGCGCGAGCTTGATGTTGAGCCCCTGCCCCAGCTCGGCGCCACCATGCTCGAGCTCGACCGAGCCGTCGCCATGGATGGCCATATGGACCTCGGCGCGATTGAACGCATTGTCGGTGAAGGCGGCGCCGAACTTGACCGGCGTCAGGGCGATGCCCTTCTTCAGGATCTCGCTCTCGTAATTGTGCTGGGCGATCGCCTTGCGCCTTGCCCGGTAGTCGGCGGTGCGCTCGAGCTCCTCGATCAAGGGGAGAGCGACATTGTCGCTCAAGGGTAGACCATAGGGCGTGACGTCGCGCACGACACGATAGAGATTGCGCTTGCGCACATCCAAAGGATCGAGCTTGAGCGCCAGCGCGACCGCATCCATCAGCAGCTCGGCAACCAGCATGCCATGCGGCGCGCCGGTGCCGCGCCAGGCAGTGGCCGGCACGCAGTCGGTCCGCAAGCGGCGCAGCAGGACGCGAAGCTCAGGATAGAAATAGGCATTGTCGACATGGAACAGCGCGCCCTCGGCGACGCGCTCCGACAGGTCGACCGCCGCGCCGCAGGCCATGTCCATCGCCACGTCGACGGCGAGAACCCGTCCGCCCCGGTCGGCTCCGACGCGCCAGCCGACATAGGCGGCGTGGCCCTTGCCGGTCATGATCATGTCCTCGCTGCGCTCGAGCCGGCACCTGGCGGGCCGGCCGGTGACATGGGCGGCGAGCGCGGCGAGTGCGGCCCATTGCGTCGCGCCGGTCTGCTTGCCGCCAAAGGCGCCGCCGGCGCGGCGGCAATCACAGACGACCAGCGCCTCGGGAATGCCGAGCATGCGGGCGACGACGCGTCCGACATGACTTGCATGCTGAGTCGAGGAATGGAGCCGCAGGCCGCCGTCGCCGTCCGGGATCGCGAGCGCGGTCTGAGTCTCGAGATAGAGGTGCTCGGGTCCGCCGATCGTCAGCGAGCCCTCGAGCTTCAGCGCCGCCATGGCCATTGCGGCGTCGGGATTGCCGCCCTTCTGAAGGCACAAGGACGGGGCGATCTCGCTCGATGCCTTGGCGGCTCGAGCCAGCGTCACCACGGGCGCTTCCTCATCGAGGGTGATGCGCGCGAGCCGTGCCGCCCGCCGCGCCGCGCGATGGCTCGAGGCGACAACCGCGAAGACCGGCTGGCCATGATAGAGGATGCGGTCGCGGGCGAACACCGGCTGATCGCCCGCGCCCAGGCTCACATCGTTCACCGCCGGAATGTCCTTGGCCGTCAGCACCGCGATCACATCGGGGGCGCGGCGCACCGCCTCGAGATCGATCGCCTGGATGCGGCCGCTGCTTGCCTCGACAAAGCCCGGCGCGACATGAACGGTGCCGACCGGCTCGCGCAGATCATCGATGAACGCGGTGGTGCCACGGACATGGCCTTGCGCATCGTCATGCGGGCAGGACTGGCCGATGAGGCGCGGCCCCGGCCCGCCGGCGCGGTCCGCTTTGTGGCCGGCGACCTTAAGCGAGATGCTCAAGGACGATCTCCCGCGATTGCGCAATGCGCGTGGATGTCGACGCCGCGCCCCTGATCTCGGTCAGCGCCTTGAGCAGCAGGGCCTTTGCCGTGTCGAGACGATAGGCGGCGGAGGCGCGCTCATCGCCGATCGGCGCGAAATCCTCGGCCAGCATGTCGATGGCGGGAGCCCAAGGCCCACGTTCGGCAAGGCTCAGGCCGCGGAGGCTGCGCTCGGTCACCAGCGCCCGCTTCGGCACGCCGGCGAGCCCGGAATAGGCGATCCGCGAGGCGGCGATCAGGCCGCGCTCAAGGGTGAAGCGGAAGGCGCCGACCAGGATGGCACGATCATTGTCGTAGCGCTTGGCGACCTTGCAGCAGCGAAACAGCTGATCCGCGGCAAGCTTCGGCACGGTCACCTCGGTCATGAACTCGCCGCGGCTCTTGTCCTGCCGTCCGGGACCAACGTAAAAGTCCTCGATCGGCAGCCGACGCAGGCGGCCGTCTTGCCTGAGCTCGATGGTGGCGCCAAGCGCCATCAGGACCGGCGGCAGATCGGCCGCAGGGTCACCGCCGGCGATGTTGCCGCCGAGCGTCGCCACGGCACGCACCTGCCGTGCCCCGAAACGTCGCCAGAGCTCGCCAAGGTCGGGGTCGATGGCGATCATCGCCGGCTCCATCGACTCGAGAGTGGCAGCAGCGCCAAAGGTCATCGCCTCTTCCGTCTCGGCAACGCGTCCAAGCTCGCGGACACGGCCGAGATGGATGATCTTGGCGAGCATGCCCTGATCGCGTGGCGCCCTCGCCAGCAGGTCGCTGCCGCCGGCCAGCAGAATGGCGTCATGATGGCGCCCGGCAAGTGCAGCCAGGCTGTCCAGGCTCGCGGGAGCGGCGAAGAAACGGCGCTCGTCGCCGATGAAGATGTCGTCATCATCGGTGATGGCGGCGAGCTGCCTGACGGTGCGGCGGGCGGCATTGGCGAAAGCATCGCGGCGCGGCGGCGGCGCGGCGCAGGCGGCGACCGCCGCATCAATGATGGGACGGTAGCCGGTGCAGCGGCAAAGATTGCCGGTCAGCCAACCGGCGGCGCGGCGGTGGTCGGCGGTCAGGTCGCTGTGGAACAGGGTGAACAGCGCCATCACCATGCCGGGGGTGCAGAAGCCGCATTGCGAGGCATGGTGGCTGACCAGCGCCTCCTGCACCGGATGCGGCCGGGTGGCGCGCGCCGAGACATCTTCGACGGTCACCAGCTCCTTGCCATCGATGCTGCCGAGAAGCGTCATGCAGGCATTGACGGGACGATAGGCCATGGCGCCGTCCTGACAGGCGCCGAGCGCGACGGTGCAGGAGCCGCATTCGCCGCGGCCGCAGCCCTCCTTGCCGCCGGTCCGCCGGTCGACATGACGAAGATGGTCGAGCAGGGTCGCATCCGGCGCGAAATCGGCCAGCTCAACGACACTGCCACCGCGCAGGAAGCGTATGGCTCGGCGCATCGACTCAAATCCCACGGGTCCCCAATGCGCTCATTGTCGCTGAATCGCACTTGGCGCGGAAGGGCAAAATGCAGGCAGTCGGCAGTCGGCATTAGGCAGTGAGCGGCGCCCTTCCCTACTGCCTACTGCCTACTGCCTACTGCCTACTGCCTACAAATCACCGGCAACGCCGTAGCGCGGGGCGCTCTCGGGATCGACGGCGCGGATCAGATAGGCGTCCATCTGCGGCCGGTAGTCGCTCCACAAGCGGCGCAATGCGGCGATCGGCGCGGCATCGTCCCAATCGATGCGGAGATCGACCAGCGCAAAGGGCTGGGCATCGGCAACGAGCAAGGCGGCCGAATGCGCCGGGCCTTCCTCGCCACCCGCCACAAGCCCGGCCTCGAGCGCCTTGAGCAGCCGCTCCGCCAGATGATCCTCAGCACCGGCAACGAAGGTCTCGGCCATCGCCCGCGGCACCGCCTCGGACGCCAGCAGATTGCCGGCGGCGACCACGCCCTGACCGCTCGCCACGGCATGGCGGCCGAGGATGCGCTCGCCGGTGAAATGAGCGGTGCGGCCCTGGCGATCGACCACCGCCAGCTGGCGGAAGGAGGCATGCGGCCGCTGCTCCAGCGCCCGCGCCAGCGCGGTTTCGGCGTCATAGCCGGCGCCCATGTGGTCGAGCACCAGCGGGCCGAGCGCCGGGTCGGTGATGTTCTGGGTGGCGACCGCGCCGGTCCCGGCACGGACATGGGGGCAGCGGGCGCCGACGGCGATCGAGGAGGTGGCGATGGCCACCCCGACCATGCCGGTCCTGGCGCAGCGACCGACGAGCGAGAAAGTCATGGGCTTTCATCCGGTATGACGGCCGTCACCTCGATCTCCATCAGCCATTCCGGACGGGCGAGGCCCTGGACGATGAGCCCGGTCGACACCGGGAAGGCGCCTTTCAGCCAGCGGCCGATGGTCTGATAGACCGGCTCGCGATGGGCGCGGTCGACGAGATAGACCTGGATGCGGCAGACTTGGTCGAGCGACGAGCCGGCCTCGCCCAGGAGTTGCGCGACATTGCGCATCGCCTGGTCGGCCTGGGCCGCCGGGTCGCCGATGCCGACGGTTTCCGAGGTTTCGAGGTCCTGGCCGACCTGGCCGCGCAGGAACACCAGCGTGCCGCGCGCAACCACCGCCTGGCACAAATCATTGTCGAGGCGCTGGCCGGGATAGGTGTTGCGGGTGTTGAAGGGCCGAAGGCGCCGATGGGTCATGATGCGGGTTTCTCCACGGGTTTGCTGCCGCCTCGCACCCGCGCCGACAGGCCGGCGGCACGCTCGGCGGCTTCGAGGGGCCCCTCCCAATCGAAGGTGCGATAAACGGCCGCGAGATGGGCGAAGGGCGGCGACTGGGCGAATAGCTGGAATGTCAGGCGATGGCCGGCATAGTCGGAATTGATGAGATCGCGAGCGAGCGCCAGGAGCTTGCGGCGGTCCTCGGCGACCCATTCATCGTTGATGGTGTAGAACTTCTCGAGCCATGGCCTGGTCTCGGGATGCTCGAAGGCAGCGGCATCGGGAGTGACGCAGATCTGGCCGCCACACAATTCGCGGGCGGTGTGAATGGCGCGCGGCAGGCCGGACATGGCATGGACGCGGCCGGTGAACAGCAGCGACTGGTTGGGCATCAGGAGGCCGCGCGGGCTCCTCTCGGCCGTGGCGATGGCGGCGGTGAGATGGGCGTTGATACCCTCGCGCCAGACGGCGAGCTCGGCGAGCTTCTCCTGCACCGCCTGCTGCTTGTCGAGGCCGGTCTGCCGAAGGTTCCACAGCGCGGCGCCGATCAAGAGATCGGCGAAGGACAGGGTGCGCTGGACGAAGGGAAAGGCGGAATAGCGGTGCAGCGTCTGGCGGATGAAGGCGGCCGCCCTGGTGTGGCGGTAGAACAGCACGTCGTCCCAGGGGATCAGCACATCGTCGAGAATCACCAGGGAATCGATCTCGTCGCACCGGTTGGACAGCGGGTAGTCGCGGGCGGGGGCGCGGCCGGTGAAGCCGGTGCGGCAGATGTGCTTCACGCCCGGGGCATCCATGTGCAGAATGCACCCCAGCGCATAGTCGGACAGCTTGGCATCGCCCCAATTGGCGATGGTCGGCTTGAGGAAGGCCTGATTGGCGTAGGCCGCCGCCGTCTCATATTTGGCGCCGCGGATGACGATCCCTTGATCGGTCTCGCGCACGACATGGACGAGCATATCGGGGTCCTGGTCCTGCGGGCGCTTGGAGCGGTCGCCTTTGGGGTCGGTGTTGGCGGAGACGTGAAACGGGTCGGAAGCGATCGCCAGCCGGATGTGGTTGGCGATGTTCTCGGCAAAGCGCGGATCGATCTCGTTGAGGATGTCGGTGCCGTCCCACAGCGACCACATCTCGCCGATCGTCTCGTCGCCGACCCGCGTCACCACGCCGCCGATGTCGCGGGTGATGAGGTCGACCGCGTCCCGCTTGGCGTGCCAATCGGCCGGCTCGAAGGGCAGCTTGAGACCGATGGCGTAGCGCTCGCCCTCCTCCTCATAGGACATCCGGTCGCGGGTCGCCGGGTCGTGGGCCATGTCGTAGATCCGGGCGCGAATATCGACCACCGGCCGGAAAGCGGGGTGCGTGGTCACGTCGCGGACCCGCTCGCCATTGATCCAGACCTCGCGGCCGTCCCGGATCGATGCGCGATAGTCGTTGCCAGTCCTGATCATGCCCGATGCTCCCAGCCCATGCTTGACGGTCGACAGGCTAAGCCTTGATCTTTAGGAAGGAAAGACGGGGTCCGCCGGCGGCGGATCTGCAACGGAAGGGATGCTGATGCGTACCGAGACCCCCCAGCCGATCCATCTCAAGGACTACCAGCCGTCGGCCTGGCTGATCGACCGGGTGGAGCTGGATGTTCATCTCGATCCGGTTGAAACGCGGGTGATTTCCCGGCTCGCGATGCGACCGAACCCCAAGGCGGCAAAGCCCGGGGGACCGATCACTCTCGATGGCGAGGCGCTGACCTTCGAGAGCGCGAGCCTCGAGGGCAAGCCGCTCACGCCGGAGCAGATCTCCTTCGAGGACGGCCAGCTGACGCTCAACGACATCCCGCCGCGCGCGGTCTCCATCGAGATCTCCTCGACCTGCAACCCCCAGGCCAATAGCGAGCTTTCCGGCCTTTATCTCACCAACGGGATCTACTGCACCCAATGCGAGGCCGAAGGGTTCCGCCGCATCACCTATTTCCTCGACCGGCCGGACGTGCTTGCCCGCTACCGGGTGCGGATCGAGGGCGACAAGGCTGCCTGCCCGGTGTTGCTGTCCAACGGCAATCTCATCGCTGCCGGCGATATCGAGGGCTGCGACCGCCATTTCGCCCTGTGGGAGGACCCGCATCCGAAGCCGAGCTATCTGTTCGCGCTGGTCGCCGGCACGCTCGCCCATGTCGCCGACCGGTTCACCACCCGGTCGGGGCGCGAAGTGGGGCTTCGCATCTATGTCGAGCCGGGCAAGGAGGACCGCTGCGCCTATGCCATGGAGTCGCTGAAGCACGCCATGCGCTGGGACGAGGAGGCGTTCGGGCGCGAATACGATCTCGATCTCTTCATGATCGTCGCGGTGTCCGACTTCAACATGGGGGCGATGGAGAACAAGGGGCTCAATGTCTTCAACGACAAATACATCCTCGCCCTGCCGGAAGCAGCGACCGATGTCGACTATGCCAATATCGAGGGCATCATCGCCCATGAATATTTCCACAACTGGACCGGGAACCGCATCACCTGTCGCGACTGGTTCCAGCTCTGTCTCAAGGAAGGTC